>DATLXY010000223.1:0-2788 GCA_035575335.1 Nitrososphaera sp.
TTTTCGATCCATTCACCGAGATGCTCTTTCAGGGCATCTCGCGGCGACCTAGCTTCCCGGTTTGAAAGTTCACACAATCTCCATCCATTGCCTACCAGCGCAACTCGGATGACTTTTGTCTCTGGTTCTTCATGTTTGAAAGCCGCAAGCAAGATTCTTAATACTTCAACTGATAGTGGAAGAAACTTACGAAGTAGCCTACCAAAACGCTGATCGCCTGGGTATCGGGTGCCGACCTTATTCTGCCAGATGGCGTCGCGAATGGACCATTCATCTTCCCTCGTTTGCTTCTGGAAGGCATTAACAAAAGCCTCTCCACCAAATCTAAACGAGCCTACTTGCTTGTAATCGGGATTATTTTTGTTGTCAATTTGAAATAATGCTATATCAAGGGTTCCGCCTCCCATGTCTGCCACGAGAAATGTCTGGCCTTCTTCGCGACCAAGGGCATTTACGCAAGCCTGCGATTCGCTAAGGCTCCACCGTTGGGGTCGAGTTTTCACTCCTGAAAGCTCCGCAAAAGAGTCCAACACCTTATTTGTCAATTGGTGATAGTTTCTGACGCTCTCAGCAGAGAATGCAAGGGGATACGCAACTCCTAGACTTAGATTGGGCGGAGCCATAGAGCCGAATCTGCACATGAAGCTGGGAATGGCCAAGAACAGCAGCTCTTCCAGATAGCATCTGCGCTCACTAAACCGTTGTCCCGCGTGTGTGTTGTCCCACTTGAAGCCATGAGTTGCTTGCCAGTCGGGGTTTGGTGGTTTCTCGCGCCACCGGATTAGGGCTTTATGACCGGCAGGAGCTTTCCAAATTGCAGAAGGAATGAGCAATGGATCTTGTGATTCCGGCTCCTCCCAATCAGGCAAGAAATCGTTTTGAAATTTTCTATCCTTGGTGGGAATCCAAACACAGGCGTCCCTGATCAAAGAAGGTCTTAAGCCAATCTCCGTCCCTTCATCTCGCCAGCCTCCGAAAACCACACTGCTGGTCGTTCCAAAATCCAATCCCACAAAAAACTGCTGTGGAGCCTCCTGACTCTGCGAACCAGGAAAAACTAGATCCAAGTCCCATGTCGCGCCGATATTTGATTTGTGATCTTCCACAGAGACAAATCTGGGCCATTTGCACTGGCTTTTGGATTCAGCAGAGAAGTCACAAATCGTCGGACTTAGCCTGTCTTCTGAGGGTGGTAAGACTTTGTACTTTGCAAGCGTCTCCGCATTTCCAGCAATAAAGCACCGGTACTTCGCCCAATCAGCGTACATCCTGCGGGGGAATACACCGATCTGCATTTGTTTCTCTTCGTGGAATGAATTCGATGTGTATTCGTACGGAAACGAGAAAGGAATTCCCCTTAGTTTTATCCCCTCGTATGTGACATTGCCAACACGTGATGTTATTCCTTCGACGGTGGGAGACAATGCCTCCCAATACTTATGTCGAATAGGGAGCCCTTGAAATTCGTCAATCGAAACTGGAGCGAGAATCTTGGGATACGTAACTTGAGACCATGTAATCTTCTCTATGTCCAAAGTACCTAGGTTTATGCGGATAAACCGCCTTTCGAGTTCTCCGCCTACTGCGACAGGATTCCACTCGAACACCACGTCATTTGCTTCGAATTGTGCGGGTGGCGGGAGAGCATGACGGCTTGCCATGAATGGGTTTTCCCGGTCAATCCAAACAAAAGCTTTGTTCTGGTGAGTACAAATAAAGAATTTGTCAAGGGAGTGGTGATTAGTTGCTCCACAGCTTTTGCATTCCAGCCGCACCTCTTCACCGGATATTGAAAAAGACTCCGCACGACCTCTCGTTAGCAAACTGTTACACTTTTCACAAATTGGTGCAGTTGAAACTCTCTTATGTTCACCAGCCCTAAAAAACACGACCTCTTGAAATGTTGGATCAGTCCAGGATTTTCCCGTAAGAGAAGTCAGCACATTGTGCTTGAAAGGGGTCCCGGCATATTGTTCAGACAGAGCTTCAGGGATATCGGAATTCGAAATCTCAAATTCCGTCGCCAGAATTCTTGCGAGCCTTCCCGCAATGGTTGATTTCTGTGAAACTAGATTTAGGTTCTTGATCGCAAGTCCAAGCAGCTTCTTGAATTCAGGGTTTCGCAACTTAATTGGATCGGGAAGACTGCCAAGCGAATGTTGAGCCGTCGCTTCATCACAATCCGGAATGGGTCGCACCAACACTGTTGGGCTAAGCACGGCGAGAGGAGACTGCTCATTTTGGTTGTAAAGGATTTCCAAAGACCCGACATTGAGTGATTGAGTGAATCTTAGGAACGGCTGATCTACAAGGAATTGTCGGTGTCCTAACTGACCTAGAACAAATAGTTCAACGAGCCGCTTCCAAAGTGCAAGCCTGTTGGTCCAATTAAGTGGGCGCCTGTCTCGATCCTTTTCTAAGATCCAAAGGTAGGCCATGTCCCAATGCAACAAGTGCGGGACAGAAAACCCAAATAACAGTGTGTTCCTCCAATTCCCTTCCACAATAGCCCTGAAACTCATCGATTTCCTCCACCACGAAGTGCACGAAAGGCAAGCGATGCTGCTGTCACTTTAAGACCAGTTGCCAAATCCCCGAATGCATCATGCGAAAACTGTTCTGGAACGTGCCCCCAGCCCGTTGTCCTCAATTCTTCAAGGTTTTCAAGGTCTGGATCTGGAATTGTAGGAAAGAGCTGATCCAAGTGATAGTTCTCACCGTAACCCTGCCATAGTGCTTTCAGTTGATTTGCGACTCTTTCTGAGAATAAACGCACATCGATATTTGC
>DATLXY010000224.1:0-2077 GCA_035575335.1 Nitrososphaera sp.
TCTCCGCTGAACCCTTGGGACTCGCTCCTACTTAGGGTTCGAGCGTCAATGAACTAATAGGAACTCAATATTGTTGCATATAGAATTACTCCCGGTCTAACTGCATCTGGCTATGCAACAAAATCGAAAACTAATTATTCAAAATTTCTCCTCGGCTTGCTGAGGTAATAATAATACAGTGCACTGGAAAAAATGAATTGGCTTACGGATCACTCGCTTTCTTCCTCCTCGCCTTCTTCTTCTTCTTCCTCTTCCTCTTCTTCCTCCTCGCCTTCTATTTCAGCTTCAACAACACTAAAGCCTAATTCCTTAGCCTTGTTTGCCAGCTCGGCCAACTTTTGCAGGGCAACGAAACCATCTCCTTCGATCTTCATTTCAAGTTCGACTTTCATACGTATCTGATGAAAATCAAATTGCTTAAATGCATTACTGTAAACTCGATGCTTTGAATCAAACCCTCTGTGATGAATAACGCCGGGCAGAGCCTCAGCTGTAACCGTATCAAGTTTCCGGCAGAGTCACAAGAATATTTCTTCTCGCTCGGAGGAGGGTCACAAAGATCATGATTTCCATGTCTCCTGCTGACACATAGCTCACATCTACTGATTAGTATTATATCTACCCAACTCTTCCCAGCTTAGCTGACCAGCATATTGGCCAATATCTCAATCTATGAATATTCCAGTATGTTCTCTGCCAGCACTGCCGGTACTAGCTGGCCAACAGACAGCTCTGTGAACGGTCATCCGGTTACCTCCTTCATAAGGCCCATGGTCATCATCTGCAAAAAAATAGTTGACGGTGCCGTACTCGATGACGCCCAGCACGCCACCTAAAACCAGTTCCTTTTCGTTCTCTGTATTATTGATCGGCTCCAGGTGCGATTCGTATGATATTCCAAGCTGCCAGACATCCTTTGTTCTGCGCGCTCCGCGCCCCGCCGCCCCCCTCACCAACACACATACCCAACATATTGATACAACAAGAAACGCGTAGCTTTAGATTCGATTACTGACCTGTGATTGGCGGACAGTTAGCAAAGATTTAAAGTGCATCAACGAGCACTCTTAGACATCGTGTCTTCCACTAAAGAGATAAAGCTTGTTTATTCCTCACAGGATATCCCTAAGCTAAATTCGCCAATACTGGTCTGCGGCTTTCCCGGTAGTGGCTATGTAGGCAAGTTGGCAATAGACCACCTGATTCAAGAGCTGCCCGCGAGACACCTTGTGGACATTTATTCTAGCTCTTTTCCTCCGCAAGTCATGATAAGGGCCGATGGGACGGCCGAGCTGATGAAAAACAGCATCTTTTGGTGGCAGGCCGGAAATACGAAGGGTGACAGCGGCACCACCGATCTTTTGTTGCTAACGGGCGACTCGCAGCCTTCTAATCCTGATTCGGAATACGCACTTGCCGAAGAAGTGCTAAACATCGCGGGGCAGTTTGGTACGGAGCGAGTCTTCACGCTTGCAGCGTATATTACGGGAGTCTTTGTAGATAATCCCCGTGTCTTTGGCACCGCGACAGACCCGGAAATGGTAAAGGAATTTGCAACACACAATATTTCAGTGATGGACAGCGGTAGCATCACCGGCATGAACGGCCTTGTCATCGGCATCGCCAAGCTGCAAAACATGAAGGGGATGTGTCTGCTGGGAGAGACGTCAGGTTATGTGGTCGATGCAAAAGCAGCCAAGGTAGTGCTTGAAACTCTGCTGGAAATGACAGGGATAAAGGTTGATATGACTAATCTTGAAAAACGCGCCAAGGACACCGAGGTGCTCATTCGTACCATAGAACAGCAGATGCTTGGCGGCAGAACCAGCGGTACTCCACTTGAAGGCCCACAGCAAAAACCGCGGGATCCTATTGGATATATCAGCTAGAGCTTTGTCATCTTGCCGAACTTGCCAACGCTGATGCTTTTTTCGTTCTTGAACGTGTTGATATAACCGTTCTCTATCGAAAGCCTGTCACCTGGCTGCACCTTATTGATATCCTCGCCCCACAACGAAAGCTTGATGCGTCCAGTATCGTCAGAAATTATGGCATCGGCCACTGTGTTGGTGCCTCC
>DATLXY010000225.1:0-5135 GCA_035575335.1 Nitrososphaera sp.
CGCGTCTGTGGATCCTCATCTCGTATTTATCATAGGTGTTGGTGCCCTGCCCGCAAGGTGACTTTCTTGTAACTATCTTGAGTTTCTTAGTCGGTAGGGGATGGGGTCCCTTGAGCTTTATCCCTGACTTTTCAGTAAGCCCCTTTATCTCTGTGCAGACACCTTCTAGTGTCGCAAGGTTTGTACTAGTGAGTTTGATTCTTGCTGCTTGCGGCATTTGCCAGTTCACTTACTTTCTGTTGGGGTCATACTTTTCCGTGATGTTAAGCACAACGCCTGCGCCAATTGTCGTTCCCATGTCGCGTAGTGCAAACCTTCCAATCTCTGGAAAGTCCTTGAATGTTTCTATCGCAAGCGGTCTTACTGGTCTGATCTTTACGATTGCCGCATCACCTGTCTTCAGGAACTTGGGATTCTCTTCTGTTGTGGCACCCGTTCTCGGGTCAATCTTGGAAATGAATGCTGAAATTGTTGCAGCGACCTGTGCAGTGTGAGCGTGTAAGACCGGCGTGTATCCAGGAGCGATTGCGGTCGGATGGTGAATGACGATCAACCTTGCCTCGAATTCCTTTGCTACGGTTGGCGGGTTGTCCGCTGGACCGATCATGTCGCCGCGCTTGATCTGTTTCTTGTCCACGCCTCTGAGGTTAAAGCCAATGTTGTCTCCGGCTTCCGCAGACTCCATCTGGGTGTGATGAGTTTCTATCGATTTGACTTCGCCGATGGCGCCAGATGGCATCACAATTACCTTATCGTTTACCTTCATCTTGCCTGTTTCGATCCTTCCCACAGGCACCGTTCCAACGCCGGTGATAGAGTACACATCCTGTACTGGAACTCTAAGCGGCTTGTTGATCGGCTTTTCAGGTGGCTCGAGGGCATCAAGTGCTTCAGCAAGGGTCGGACCCTTGTACCACGGCATGTTTGGTGATGGTTTTGTCAAGTTATCGCCCTTCCATCCCGAGACCGGAACAAAGTTGATCTTAGCCGTGTTATAGCCAACCATCTTTAACATCTTCTCGACAGCTTCTTTGACCTCCTTGTAGCGGGCTTCCTGATATCCGACATCATCCATCTTGTTTAATGCAACAACGATTTGGTTAACGCCAAGTGTCCTCGCAAGGAAAGCGTGCTCTCTTCCTTGTCCTCCCGGCTCGATCGACGCTTCTGTCTCACCGGGCTTGACTGAAATGACCAGAATGGCGGCGTCTGCTTCAGACGCGCCGGTGATCATGTTCTTGATGAAGTCCCTGTGACCTGGAGCATCAATGAGGGTGAAGAAATACTTCGACGTTTCGAACTTTTGAAAAGCGAGATCGATGGTGATACCTCTTTCACGTTCGTCCTTGATGCTGTCAAGCACCCAAGCATACTTGAATGTATCACCTTTGCCTGTTGCCTCAGATTCCTTAGCGTATTGTTCTATGGTTCTCTGGTCAATGGCACCCAGATCAACCAGCAAATGACCTACAGTAGTTGATTTACCATTATCGACGTGACCTGTAACCACCAAGTTCAGGTGTGGCTTTTTACTAGCGCTCATAGTGCAAGAACGCTTCATGGGCTTTATTTGTATTTCGCCTGCGATTTAGCCGAAAATTACATGTTCTCAATGCTTGTTTGTTCAGTTCTAGCTCACGAATTATCGGAAAAGTTTTAAGCCAACAGACGGGAGTGTGTCACGGTATGAGAGTTACTGTTAGTGCCATCAAGGCAGACATTGGAGGAGTCGGAGGTCACACCTGCCCAAGCGAAAAACTTCTCGAAACCGTGAAGAATTTTGTTGCCAAGAATGCAAAGGGATTGCTTATCGATTATTATGTTGGGTATACTGGGGACGACATTCATATCATAATGACACACACATGCGGGGTCGACGATGAAAAGATCCACAAACTGGCGTGGGACGCGTTCACGGAAGGGACAAAGATTGCAAAAGAACAGGGACTTTACGGGGCCGGCCAAGACTTGCTTAAGGATTCTTTCTCGGGAAACATCAGGGGCATGGGTCCTGGCGTCGCGGAAATCGAAATGGAAGAGCGGCCGAGCGAAGTCTTTTGCATATTTGCTGCTGACAAGACCGAACCGGGAGCATTCAACTTCCCGCTATGGCGCATGTTCGTCGACGCCCGTAGCAACACAGGTATCCTGATCAACGAGCGCCTTGCTGAGGGCGTCATTTTCAGAATAATGGACGTAATGACAGGCAAAGTCGCAGAGCTCAAACTATGGGAAGACAAAGCGGATCTTGAGGCAGCATTGATGTATCCCGGGCGCTATGTAGTCCATTCAGTCATCTCCGCGGATCGCTCTGAACAGATAGTTTCTGCATCTACCGACCGCTTGCACAACATCGCTGGCACTTATGTTGGGAAGGACGACCCTATAGCGATAGTGAGAACACAAAAGAGCTTTCCGGCTACAGAAGAGGCAGGCAGCGCATTCAACGATCCTCACTTTGTTGCAGGGAACACGAGAGGAAGCCACCATATGCCTCTGATGCCAGTCAAGCTCAATTCTGCCGCGAGCCTGAACTACTCCATCCCAATCGTTTCATGTCTTCTCTTTAGCATGCACAATGGCAAGCTCGCAGGACCGCACGATGGTTTTGGAACGCCCGACTGGGATCTGCAGAGGATGAGGGCTGCAGAACGAGCAATGATAATGCGCACTCAAGGCTTCATCCACCCTGCAACGCTTGTCCCTGATGAACTCGAATACAACAAAGGCTATGAAGCAAGGATGAGTAAGCTGCAGAGCAAGTTCCGAGATCTCGAAGACATTATAAACGGCAAGACCAAGGCTGCAACGACCACTAGAGCCAAAGCTGGCAGCAAGCATTGAATCGGCCGCTAATAATCAATTTCAAGAACTACGAAGAGGTCTTGGGAGAGAAGGCTGTCGAATTAGCTAGGGCTGCAGACGCGGTTGCAAAGAAACTCGAGGTGGAGATTGTTCTCGCACCCCCTCAGCCTTCGTTAGCTCTCGTAGCCAAGAGTGTAAGAATCCCGGTAATCTGTCAGCACATTGACAGCGAAAAAGTCGGTTCTTCTACTGGCTATTTCTTAGCCGAAATAGCCAAGTCGTATGGTGCTGTCGGGTCGCTGATAAACCACAGCGAACATAGGATACAGATGGATCAGATCAGTTCTCTGGTGGAACGCCTGAGAAGCCAGCGTATGGTTTCGATAGTGTGTGCTCAGGAACCATGGGAAGTCAAGGAGATATCAGCATTTCAACCAGACTTTATCGCGATCGAGCCACCCGCCCTCATTGGGAGCGGTAGGGCCGTATCAAAGGAAAACCCAGAAATAATAACGAAGTCGATAGAGGCTGCTGGCTCGCGCTCCAAAGTCATATGCGGGGCAGGCATCGCAGAGAGGGATGACGTTGTCAAAGCCATAGAGCTGGGTTCCCAAGGCATTCTGGTAGCAAGCGGAATAATCAAGGCAAAGTCGTGGGAAGACAAGATATCCGAGCTGGCCGCAGGCATGAGATAATTTCATTTGGGCAAATTCATCAACAGATATCTTCCTCGACCTTCCTCATTTCCCGGTCAGTTGAGCCCCAAAAGGGGTACTTGACAGACGTTGTGTTGGATTGTCCCTCTGACAGCCTTTCGCGGTTAGTCTGTCCTTGACAGCGGCAGATTCCAATTGTATTTCATTGCAACCAGCCTAAGCGTGGTGGCTGCGACGATGCTCGGTATAGCCGCAATGTTCAAATCGATGCCAGCAGCCAGCAGCCCGAAAAAAATCACAACTCCGATAAAGCTTGCTGATGCATACAGCTCTTTTACAAAGACTATGGGCAACTCGTTAACAAATACGTCACGCAGGATACCCCCGCCGATAGCGGTAAGAACTCCGGCAAAAGCCATTGCAAGAAAGTTCAGCCCAAATAGGTTGTAAGCAAATGTCGCGCCGATCACAGTAAAAACCCCCAGCCCGACCGCGTCAAACCTTAGGAAAAGATTCCAATGTTTCTTGAGAAACCTGTAGAGAAAAAACATCACGACCCCTGTCGCCACGGTGATCGTTAGATACATCGGATTCATTATTGCGAGCGGCGGTATCCTGCCGAAAATGACATCCCTCATCACTCCACCTGCCACTCCAGTTATCGTTGCAAGTAAGATTATCCCAACAATGTCGGACTTGCGCTCTATAGCCTTGAAAGCACCTGTGACTGCAAATGCCATAGTACCAAAGAGATCTAGTGTTTGTAGGAGCAGTGGAACCGGCAAGATATTGTCAGAAGACAATACGATCACCAAGAAACGCCAACAGCCTGATCAGCCCCAATGTAAGAGCGAAGACAAGGATTTGAAATTATCGCCACATGTGTATGAAAGTGTGCACAACGTTTTAAACCAACGGAGCAGATGATCATCACCTCCTATGTCAGAGGAAAGTTTCGGGGGTCCGCCTGTCATCACCAAGCCGATATACTTCTTTGAAGAGGCTGACGGTGCGAACAAAGCACTTCTGGGAAGCAAAGGAGCAGGGCTAGCAGAGATGACCAAACTTGGTGTACCTGTCCCTCCTGGTTTTATAATCACCACTGACATTTGCGAAAAATTCTACGAGGCAGGCAAGCGACTACCCGACGGTCTGATGGACGAGGTGCGGAAATCAATAAGGCGCCTTGAGACCGCAACTGGAAAAAAATTCGGGAACGCGGAAAATCCGCTTTTGGTGTCGGTCAGGTCTGGCGCGGCGGTCTCAATGCCCGGGATGTTGGACACGATCCTCAACCTAGGGCTCAACGACGAAACGGTCGAGGGTCTTGCGAAGCAGAACAACGACTCGAGGTTTGCATGGGATGTGTATCGTAGGTTCATACAGATGTTTGGCAAGATCGTCCTTGGGATAGATGACCGTAAATTCGAATCGATACTAGCTGGCAGAGATCTATCTAAGCCGAAAGTGGTCAAGGAAGTTGCAATATCGTTCAAGTCGCTCTGTGAATCGACCGGTAAGAAATTCCCCGCAGACCCGTACAAGCAGCTAGAGCTTGCAATCGATGCAGTGTTCAGATCCTGGACTGGCAAGCGCGCCGTTGAATATCGCCGGCAGTACAATATAACCCCCGACATTGCCAATGGAACCGCCGTAGCAGTAGTTGCCATGGTG
>DATLXY010000226.1:0-7779 GCA_035575335.1 Nitrososphaera sp.
CCTCGTACGGCCTCGTTAAAAGGGAGAAATCCTCGTCCATCAGAAGATGATGATGCAACCGCGGCGTCGGCTCCATATATTATTAAAAGCACAAGCGAAGCGACAACAAGCGCCGTTGCAATTCTCTTGACCATATCTGGATAATAATTGATAATCAGATTTAATAAACCTATACCGCTTGCAATTCCTGTGCCTGTAGATGTTAAAGATGTACTATATTCATCCATTAACGAAATAGGACGTGAGAAAATCAGAATTGCAATTGCTGCTGATGTCGAGGCATCTGAGGAATATTGTAGAGATATTGTAGAACGATCCATGAAGAAGTTACCGGCGGAAATCACAAGTGATGAAATAACGCTGGCAGGATTGTGCGAGGCGCTTCTTCACTTTATGTTAACCGCGTCGCTCCTACCATCTGAGAGGAAGATCCAACTGCAAGGTGCTGAGCTGGATATAGTCGTCCCTTCGTCGAAGATTCTGGTTAAGAACCCAAACAAGTCACTAGTAATTCAGGTTGTAAGGAACAACCTTAAGGAAAAGGTAAGACACGCAACAACCGTTCAGCCTCATCGTGAAAACATCTGGCTATTATCTGCAAGTCCTCTTCCTACCAAGTACAAGAATTACCACCTTGGAACTGAGGGTCTGCATTGCTCTCGCATCATTTCAGATATCAACAGATTCTTGCTGGAAAAGGGAAACCATGGACTGAAACTACTGCAGGGTTAGCAAGCTATCGAAGTCGACGGCCTTTTCAAGCATGCTGCCGATGGTCACGTGATCCCTTCTTCTGGAGAAGGGCACCAAGCCAACCACCCTAACGCCTGCAAGCTTCTCGATCACTTCTGGCACTTTTAGCTCAACTATGCTCGGTTTTTTTGGCATCTTGTTTACAATTACTCCTTTGATGTCTATTCCAAATTCCTTGCATACCATCACTGTGAGTAGTGTGTGATTCAGTGTCCCAAGTGTAGGTATTGTTACAATAACAGCGGGCAGTCCTGCTCTCTTTACAAAATCAGCGACATATTCGTTTTCTGTTAGTGGCACCATTATGCCGCCGATGCCTTCAACTATAACGAAATCATGTTTTTTTCCCAGATCGTGAAGGATTTGCAAGGCTTTTTTGAGATCCGGAGGAGGTTTGTTCTTTACCTTCGCAGCGACAAGGGGAGATGCCGCAAGTGAGAAAAAGAACGGGTTAACTTCCAAGTCCGAGTCGTTTACTCCTGATGCTTTTACGAGCATAGCAGCATCCCGGGACCTGTGCTTTTTCGAAAAGACTCTGTTTGCAGTTGCAAACGGTTTCATAACGCCAACGTTCATTCGCTTCCGCAGAACCCATGCGAGGCCTGCTGCTATTGCCGTCTTGCCAACCCCCGTGCTAGTCCCCGTGACAAAGATCCCGCGCATGGAAATATTATTAGCACTATGATTGACACCTGTATTTAACTGATGAGGAGTCTAAAGGAAGCAGATAGGGAATTCGTCTGGCATCCGTATACCCAGATGAGTGACTGGAATGCATTGGATAACCGCGTAATAGTGAGGGGAAAGGATTTTTACTTGCTCGATAGCGAGGGCAGAAAATACCTGGATGGGATAGCAAGCATGTGGTGTAATGTCTGGGGGCATGGCCGAAATGAAGTAGTTGAAGCTATGATAGAGCAAATGAAAAACCTTCAGCACTCGACACTGTTTGGGCTTGCCAACGGCCCCTCCGCACAATTGGCAGAAAAGCTCTCAAGTTTGGCAAGAGGCATGGACAAGACATTCTATACAGATAACGGCTCTACTGCAGTCGAGGCAGCAATGAAGATGGCATTACAGTATTGGCGCAACAAGGGAAAGCGTGGGAAGACAGAATTTGTCGCCCTAGAACGCGGTTACCATGGAGACACCATTGGAGCAATGTCTGTTGGGTATGTCGAGAGCTTTTTTGCGGCATACAAGCCGCTGCTCACCATCAGGGTTCACCGGGTGCCTAGCCCTCTCGTGTACGGCAGCGGGTTTGAGAACGAAAAAGATCTCATGGAGCACTGTCTTGCAAAGACTGAGAACCTGCTCAAAAAGCGGTCAGACCGCTGCGCGGCACTTGTCATGGAGAGCGGCGCGCAGATAGCTGGAGGCGTGGTCATATATCCGGACGGCTATCAGAAAAAGATCGCAAGGATGTGTAACGACCACGACGTATTGCTCATCCTAGATGAGATCGCCACTGGTTTTGGTCGGTTGGGAAACATGGTCGAGTATCTTGCACAGGGCTCGTTTCCTGACATTGTCTGTTTTGGCAAGGCACTGACCGGCGGCTATTTCCCCCTGGCAGTAACAATGACTACCGAGCGAATCTTCAACGGCTTCCTTGGCAAGTATTCTGACAACAAGCATTTTTATCATGGGCACACTTTCACAGGTCACCCTGTAGGCTGCGCCGCAGCGCTGGCAAATATCGAACTTTACAGGAAAAGAAACCTTGTGCAGAAAATCAACGCAAATGCAAGGTATATAGCTTCAAGGTTACAAGAGTCTGCAAAATCGCCAATAGTCGCAGACATCCGGCACAAAGGCATGCTTGCGGGAATTGAACTTGCAAAGAATAACGATGAGCCAATTCTTACGCTAAGGAACAGACAAAACATTAACTATTTTATAACGCAAGAGTCTTTAAAGTTGGGAGTACATCTCCGCTCCTTGGGTAACATCATGATGATAATTCCGCCGCTTGCGATTGGCAGGCAAGACCTTGAAAGGCTTATGGATGTTCACCTCGAGATATTGAGAAAGGCTGAACGACTATCTTAGCCGCCTCAATTCTTTATACAATGTGGCCTTTGAGATGCCTAAGTTCTTTGCTATCTTTTCCTTTGGGAGCTTGCTTGCAAGCAAGGTGATAAGCTGATTCTTGTCTATCGATTTTTGAGGCCGGCCAATTTCCTTACCTGCTGCCCTTGCCCTTACCATACCATCCCTCGTTCTCTGCACTAGCATATCGCGTTCGCGTTCCGCGACCCAAGTCAGAATTCCTATCAAGAGCTTCCTCACGCTTGGATCTGTGGTCTGTAGGAACGATTCCTTTGGGGAGCAAGATATCAAGGGGGCATACTGCTCTATTGCTTTTATTGCATCCAAAGTATCCCAAAAAGTCCTGCCAACACGTGACAATTCATAGACCAAGACCGCGTCGACACCTGTCGTTTTGACCAGCTCCAGCATTTCTTGGAACCCGCGCCTTTGGGTCGCAGGGATTCTGCCGCTGACTGCAGAATCTTCGAAGAAGTCAAGGATCTGGTAATTATTTTCCTGAGCCCATTTTGTCAAAACCATCTTTTGGTTCTCTACCGTCTGCTCCTCGGTACTAACCCGGAGGTATGCAAAGGCATATTTCATGTACATGCCAGTACGACTTGGCTTAACTGTAGCCTTGTCAAAAAAAATGTCTAAAAATGGCAGTAGTTGTTTAATGAACGATCCTAGTTAGGACACGTTCAAAAAACGACCCATTTTTGAACAGTGTGTCAAGATCTTCAAAATTACGAAAATCGCAGTATTTTCCTGACTGGAATGATCTAGCAATATTTTCGGTTTCCGGCAGGCAAAACCCAAGCCCGGAGCACTATTTTTTGGCCAGTTGTTGATAAATGGTCTTGAAACAAGATTTTCGAGCAATATTTCTAAATTCGAGTTTTGCAATATTATGGAAAAATAGTCAAGTTGTAAACCAAACTTTTAATTACTAGTTTACAACTCGAGTAGTTTTGTGACTGATTCGGAATTTATCACTAGTTGTATGAATAAGGTCCTTGAAGGGGGTTCAATCACGTTTGAAGAAGCCGAGCGGCTGCTTGCAACTGATGACATCGTGACCCTTGCAGAGTGTGCCAATAAGATAACCCGCACGTTTAATGGCGATACGATAGATGTCGAAACGCTGATAAATGCGAAATCTGGGAGATGTCCGGAAGACTGTTCCTTCTGTGCCCAGTCCTCTTTCTATGAAACTGGTATTTCAAAATATCCTCTGCTCCCAAAAGAAGTCTTGCTTGAAAATGCTATAAAGGCACGAGAGTCAGGGGCAACAAGTTTTTGCCTTGTTTGTGCCTACCGGGAACCGCCAGAAAAGGACTTTGAGCAGATCTGCGAAGCAATTTCAGAAATAAAGTCAAAGGTCGATATTGAAGTCAACGTATCGCTCGGCTTTATGACTCTTGATCGGGCGCGTAGGCTGAAGGCCTTAGGAGTAAAGCGCTACAACCACAATTTGGAAACCGCTGAGAGCTATTTCTCCGAGATATGCAAGACTCATGACTTTGCCGATAGGGTTAACACCGCAAAGATAGTCAAGGAGGCGGGTCTCGAGCTGTGCTCTGGCGGGATAATTGGAATGGGAGAGACCGGACGCCAGCGGCTAGAGCTGGCCTTCTCTCTTGCCGCTCTTCAACCAGAGGAAGTGCCAGTTAATATCCTCATAGGCAGAGAAGGGACTCCCATGGCCGGTTTTGAGCCGATCGATCCACTTGAGGCAATTAAGACGATTGCAGTGTGGCGATTTATTATGCCAAAGACAATTCTCAAGATTGCAGGGGGTCGAGAGGTTCATCTCAAAGACAAGGATAGGCTTGCGCTAAAAGCGGGGGCAAACGGGATAATTACAGGAGGATATCTCACCACTGGCGGGAATGAACCCGGTAAGGACATTGCGATGATTAGGGAGATTGGTCTCAAAGCATAAGGAAAAGGCGGCCTTCATCGACGATCGACTTGATCTTCTTGAAAAGAGTGGCCTTTACCGCCGACTGAGGAGCGTTACGGTCCATGGCCCTACAGCAACAGTTGATGGTCGCGAGGTCGTCCATCTTTGCTCAAATGACTATCTTGGACTTTCTCGAAACAAGAGCGTAATAAAGAGGGCCATAGGGGCGATGCTGGAGGAAGTATCACAGTGCAGCTCCCGGCTGATTGCCGGGAACCATCCGTCCATGGCTGAACTTGAAGTCACGCTTGCAGGTCACCGCGGTACCGAGGCTGCTCTTGTCTATCCCACAGGATACACCGCAAATCTGGGAGTAGTGACTGCAGTTGCCGACAAAAACTCGACAATCTTTAGCGACGAGCTGAATCATGCTAGCATCATCGACGCCTGCAGATTGAGCGGCGCCACAATCAAGGTGTTTGAGCACAATAACGTCGATATTTTGCGTAAGTTAATGCGTCGATCCAAAGGTCGCAAGATAGTGATAATTGAAGGAATCTACAGCATGGATGGCGATTCCGCAAGGGTGTCAGAGATATGCACAGTAGCTAGGGAAAATGACGCGATAACAATTGTGGACGACGCGCATGGCGATTTTGTCTTCGGACCAAATTTTTCTGGTATTCCTGCCAAATTTGGAGTCGATGTTGATATCCATATTAGTAGCATGAGCAAGGCCCTTGGATGTTTTGGAGGGTACGTAGCTACTACTAGGTCTCTTAGAGAACTCCTTATCAATACTTCTAGGCAGTTTATTTACACGTCTGCACTGCCGGCTCATCTGTGCGCTGCAGCCATAGCAGCGGTTCCACTTGCCAAGAGAGGCAATCTCCAAAAGATGCTCTATGGGAACATCTACTACTTCACAAAGGCTATGAAGAAGCTTGGCTTTGTTATCGGAAACTCGTCAAGCCAGATTATTCCTGTGCTGATAGGATCGGAAAGGGCTGCCGTGAGTTTCTCGAAAGAGTTACTCCTGCAGGGGGTGTTCGCTCAGGCCATAAGGTATCCTACCGTAAAGAAGGGTTCTGCGCGTCTGAGAGTTTCGTTGACTGCGATGCACGACCAGGAGCATCTGGATCACGCAATCGGCGCTTTTGAAAAAGCAGGCAAGAAAATGGGCATCATCTAGGAATGTTTCTAAACTCGAGTTTAGAAATACACTTAATTAACATGCGCGTGTAAGCAATTGCGTGTCAGTCAAGGAATTTGTGTTCAAGCTAAAGGTCACGGAGGAGCAGAGCAAAGAGCTCGTGATGTCCCTGAATTCCCTATCTCCTTCTGATGTACTCTTTGGCCTGAGATTTGCGTACAACCGCCATTTAGCAGAGACTGGTGGCTACCTTATGCCTGGCAGGAAAAGTTTGGTGAAAAGAGAGACGCACCTTCTGAGTGCCGAGCAGGCAAAATGGCGCCTCAACAACTGGAAGGCAATGATAAAAACTTACAGGGAAAAAGGCTACAGCTACCCGACCATATCAAGAATCAAGAAGCAGGTCAGAAAAATTGCAAACGAGGAATAAGAAAGAAAATACGCAGGCTAGTAGCCTGTCGCTTCTAGGTTCTTCATAGGTGTGCTTGTTGCTGTAGAGGGCAGGTCGGGGAACTTGGTCTTCATGTTCATCTCTACAACTGCACTCGCTTCTTCCATTATCCTTGTCGTTTCCTCATTGAAGCCAGTGACAGTGCCTATCTCGTTGGTTGGTATCTGTCCAGAGTCTGTTATGATGCTTCCAAGCAGCTCCGAGATCTGGCCGAATGACTGATCTGCTTCTGGCATCATCCCTGCAAGTCCTCCCTGCAATCCCTTTATCACAGACATTGCTGGACTCAATGTTACAACTACGTCGCCAAGTTCTGTTATGGTGTTCAGCCTAAGTTGTATTTGCTCTAATGCCAGCTTTGCAGATGTTACCATTTTGTTCATTTTCCGTATTTGTGCTAGCTCTCCTGACAGTACTCTTGCATGCGAGGTATCATGACTTTGCATCGCAAGCACTATGCGCTTGAAAATCACCTGATCTTTCTCCTGCATCCTTGCGGATATTGCATCCAGTTTCGCGATCTGTAATTGTAGCTTCTTCTGTGCTTCCTCTATTCTCGGCTTCAGCGGTGCCTGAGGCTTGATACCCTCAAGCAGTCTGTGACCCACACCTTCTCCTTGCGGCTTGACCCACTTGCTATCAAACGGCATACTGTACTATTACCTAGCGCCATGATTACAGTAAAGAACTAAAAGCGTCTATGTACTTTGGCAGCAAGTGACCACGGTAACAGGGGTTTGCGGTTACATGTTCTGGAATGCTCTCATCCTCTGATGGCTACCGCAAACCTTATCGCTTAGACAAGTTTTTAAAGGCTTCAAGGGGAGGTAATTTATAGAGATGATCAAAGAGACGATAAAGGTCAACAATCGCAGCTACAACGTCACTATCAACGAGCAAACCCAGATGTACGCTATGCGGTTGAGGAGGCTTTATCAGCAGGGTTACAGCGACATGGACAGCTTTGATGAAGTGAGCTCTGAAATCTCTAACACGGTAAACAACCTGCTCAAACATGCTGTTAGTCCGGAAGTCAGGGAAGACGACATAGATGGCGTCATACAACAGGTTCTAAAGATGTATGAGAGGACGGCCAAGAAGTAATATCTCTAGAAAACATCTAAATAGCAATCGCAAGCGTCTCTCAAATATATATGGGCGCCCATGCGATCAAAAAATGCATTAATCCTTCCTGTGGTTTGAGTTATGAAATTAACAATGACATTTATCGATGTTCCTGCGGCTCGCTCCTTGACATAAAATACAGCAAAAAGCCGCGTCGCGAGCTTGTCGAAACGTTCTACCAGCGTCGCAACCACGGGGGGAACATCTACAACGAAAGCGGAGTGTGGCGCTTCCGCGACCTTATCAATTTCGCCGGCATTGACACAGAAAGCTTTGAAGAGTGCGCGCGCGTCCTTGTGTCGCTCGATGGCTCTGAAGGCCGCCTCTCAAAGCCCTACAAGATGAGCAAGGCTGCCG
>DATLXY010000227.1:0-2116 GCA_035575335.1 Nitrososphaera sp.
TAGACAGGGAGAAGCTGGTAGTTCGCGTTCACAGGCTCTTTTTCAAGATGCTCTTGCGCCACAGCCTTTTCCACGCTGACCCTCACCCGGGCAACATCTCGGTCGCAAACGACGGCAGGCTTATCCTCTACGATTTTGGAATGGTGGGCAAACTCGACGAGGAAACGCGGATCAGACTCGTCAGGCTGTACCTTGCTCTTCTCGATAAAGATCCAGAAAGGACAGTCAACGTGTTAATTGAGCTTGGCACGCTAGATCCTACCGTCAACCGCTACATAGTCGAACGGGGAATCGCACTTTCAATCCAGTCTATGCACGGCAAAGAGGTCGATAGGATGGAAGTAAAGTCACTTGTAGACCTTGCGAACAAGACGATGAGTCGCTTTCCATTCAGGCTTCCGAAGAACCTCGCACTATACATGCGCATGGCTTCTATTCTTGAAGGGATCTATCAGCACCACAAGGTGCAGTTCCAGTTTGTGAAGGTGCTGGCCAACCTGCTAGAAGAGGAAGGACTGGTAAGGGATGCGTATATCGAGGAAATAAAAGTCTCTGCGAAAAGGCTTGCCAAAGGCATCCAGGACTCGGTGAATGTGGCCCCTCTCTTGAAAATGTACCTAGAAATGGGCGGAGCAGGACCGTATGGCAGGCAGCAGGACAGAAACAACGGCGTGCTGGCCTCAAGTATACTTGCTTCGGCGTTGTTTGTAGGTTCCTCTGTGATGCTGCCGTATAACGCCTACCTGTCATATGGGGGATTTGCAGCGGCTGCTGCCGCCGTCGCCGTCGCCCTGAAAAGGAAGTTGTAGGCCTTGCTTTGTTACATAAATTTGAAATAAGCAAATTATGTTAGACAACACCCATCATTAACGCCGTAATTTGAAAATTTGTCATTGTTCTTAGTGCCGAAAACATTCAGAAACCGAGATTTTTCTCATGCAACAAAGCACTAGGCCCAAATCGCTCTGGTCACCGCTACAGGCGTCGCGTGATCTTAAAGCAAGTAACATGCTCGTAGAACATGCTCCTGTGAGGCAATGAATTAGTTCGTTAACTCAAATTGGAAGAATAATATGAGGTTTTGAAATAATATCTGGAAGTACTACCAACTACTCTAAGTTATCGGAATGCTGGTCGACTTTGGTAGTGGTATTCTCAATGTGACGACGCCATTTTCGTAAGTGGCTTTGCCCACAATTGTGTCATCGTCCTTAACAGAAATCGGCAGCCATACCTTCTTGTCGATCTTGGTCGGCCGATGCCTGTAATAGACGGTGCCAAGTGTTTCTTCTTGCACTCTCTTTGCGCTTATTGAAAGGACGTTACCCCTTATCCGCAGGCTAATGTCCTTCTTATCAAAGCCAGGGAGGTCGATTGTAACGACGAGGTCGCTTCCTTCCTCCACCATATCTATGGCAGGCATCACAAACTCATAAAATTCTCTCGATCTATTATCGAGCTCTCTTGCCAAGCCCCTTGCCATGTATGCGCCAATGCCCATGCCATAAGTTGCGCAAGATGCTATAAATCCTTTATTTTTGACAATCAACAAAAGTAAAAATACTCCGGCAAGTGATATGCGGTAAGCAAAATGTATGCCGGTTCATACGAGATGCCCAACTGCAACGCCTGCGGCAAGGAAGTCAGGCCGGGGGAGCTATCTGAGAGTTTCAGCTGCCCAAAATGCAGAAGCGCGCGCATCTGGCGCTGCGAAGGCTGCAAGGGCAAGCAGAAAAAGTACCGTTGCCCCTCATGCGGGGGAGAAGGACGCTAGGTCAGCACTTTAAAAAAGTTCCTAACCAAGTCTTTATCGCTTGCCTGCATGGTCATGAAGGCCTCGACTAGCTCTTTCTCCACAGTTATCTGCTCGGCTATGACCGATTTCAGCTTCTTGATGTCAAGCGGAGTGATGCTGTCTATTTCGCCTGTGCTGTAGGCGTAAATGTATTCACGGATTATCTTAGTCACGAATGACGGAGCGGCCGGTATCAGCAGGAGCATGCCTTCCTTCATTATACGTGAGCCAGCGTCATCCGCCGGCAGAGAAGAGACGTACGACTCTAATAGCTTCATGCGCTTGTCGCCTAGTTCTTCGACTGCTGACGCCACCAGCATG
>DATLXY010000228.1:0-22664 GCA_035575335.1 Nitrososphaera sp.
CAAGCCCTGGCATTGGCTTGACAGTATCTACATAGCTGTGCGTATCTGCAGCCAAGAGCCCTTTTCCACCCTGTCGCTGGCAAGATATCTGTTACTTTTATTTCGTTGTCATTTGTATCGGAGGCCAAGAAGGTCATTCTCGAAAGCCGATAGGTTTAGGAGAATAAATGCCGATTGTTCACCGGCAGGATCTTAATTGGTAAGTTAAGATGAGGAGTAAGCGAGAATTGGTTAATAATGGAGTACAGGTTTGCAGAGGAAGCGGCGAGGGCATATCTAGAAGGCAATTGCATATCTATCTCTGAGAAGAAGTGTAGTGAAAGGCGGGATTAAGAGTAGGGTTCCCTCCCTCCACTCTGATGAGGACGATGCTGTCATGAATATTGGTCTGCCTATATATCATCCCCTACAAGGGAATGAAAATTGTGAGCACTTTACGCACTAGTCGCGGCAAATAACGTCTATTGATCACGGGAAACCGGAGTGCATCTCTTTATCCTTGGTTTCTAATCCGTTTCGCATGGCAGTACCTCCGTCAGTAGCTGATATTATTCTGTCTAGACGTTTCGTCGCATCCCTGACGATTGCAGCTATGATCATAATGAGTACTGTTACAGTAACAGTGCCCCGGCCTGCTGACGCTCTGAATCCTGATGCCTGCAATTGCGTGATATTCCGCCTGGACGATGTTCAGGATTTTTGGCTCTCTTCCGTGCAGACTGAAATAATAGACCAATTCATTAACAGAAATGAAGTTCTTTCGCTTGGAATCGTGATGAACTTTGTTGGGAACGATCCCGCGATCGTAAACAAGGTAAGAGAGGGAACGACGCTCGGCATTCTCGAGCTGACGCTGCACGGATGGAATCACGTCAATTACCGGACTCTTACGCAGCAGGAGCAATACGATACGCTGCTGCAGGCTAATGAAAAAATGGAGGCCCTCTGGGGCAGAAGTTCCAAGATATTCATACCACCCTACAATTCGTACAACGAAGATACACTTGCAGCCTTAAGCCAGCTGGGATTGAAGATCATCAGCTCACAGTTTGATCAGGAGATCGATAGTGTATTTCCGGAGGAGGATATTCCGGGTCATCCTGACAACAAAATCTACATGGCGTTTGAAGGTTCGGATATCACAGACCAATACGGCGTATATCACCTCCCCCAAGAGATAGGTTTTTACGATTATGAATTCGATCCTCCTATAAAGAACAGTATTAGCCGCATTGAAACCCGCGTGGACAACGCGATCGAAAACTATGGGTACGCTGTAATCACACTTCACCCACAAGATTTCACAATAAAGGATCCAGACGGTAATTGGGCGCCCCAGCTTGATCCGAATGAAATTGACGACCTTAACGAATTGATAACGATCTTCCAGAACAAGGGCTACCAGATCAGGACGTTCTCCAGTGTAGCCAATATCCCCCTCCCGCCACTCGTGGACAACAGTCCTCCTGTCATTACACCACCTCCGGACATAGCAGAGGTTCATTCAACCCCGCTGACCACAATTAGCGATCTCGGGACTCCCGTCGTGTTTGATAACACCGACCTCACTCTTACAGTGACCAACGATGCTCCGGAGCAATTTCCACAGGGAACAACGGTAGTGACATGGACTGCGACGGATGATTCGGGCAACTCTGCTACCACAATACAGTATGTGACAATAAGCTCATCGGCTGACAATACGAGGCCCGTTATCTCCGCCAGCACTCCTCTAAGCGGCCAGGTGATAAATGGCCCGGCCGCGGGAGTAAATATCCTTATTCAGGGAACTGCGTCGGACGCCGACACCGGAGTGAAGGTCGTGGAGGTGCGCACTGAGGGCACAACCTACAAGAAAGCCATGCAGGATAACCCTGACAGTTGGTCTAGCTGGTCGCACGTTCTAAATATCCAGCAACCCGGAACCCTCACTATTGTTTCAAGAGCCACCGATTTTTTCAACAACCAGCAATGGTGGAACATAACCCCGCTCACGGTAAACCTGAGCGGATCGGATACCACACCACCGCTGATAACTCCTCCTCCGGATATTGTAATGGAGGCAACAGGGCCCACGACCGTTGTTTCTCTGGGAATGCCAAAAGTGTTTGATAACTCTGACCCCTCTCCCCAGGTTAGCTTTGACGCTCCCGGTGCGGGCGAGTCTGAGATCGGCTTCCCTGTGGGAGACACGGCCGTAACTTGGACAGCTACGGACATTTCGGGGAATTCTGCCAATGCCACCCAGCTAGTTTCAATAGTCGATACCACACCACCCACGGTTCCCGAATTGATATCACCTGAAGACGGGATGGTTACCAACGAGGACAACAACATACAGCTATTCTGGTCAGACGCTACGGACCTAGTATCAGACGTGACATATGAGCTCCTCGTTGCCACCAATTGTGACTTTGCGTCCACGGTCATAGACGAGCTGAGCCTCGCTGCATCCACCTACATCATCGAGTCTGCACTGCCGGATGGAACATACTATTGGAAGGTCAGGGCGGTGGATGGACAAGATAACGGGAGTGCTTTTAGCCCGGTCAGGAAGTTCACTGTCGACACGTCTGCACCTATAGTTACCGCATCTCCCCCCGGAGGAATGTATTCTTCACCCCAGACGGTCAGCTTGATTGCTAGTGAATCATCCGCGATATACTATACAGCTGATGGCAGCGAGCCCGATACAAGCAGCACGGTGTACATTGGTCCTGTGAGCGTAACGATGAGTCTAGGGCTCAAGTTCTTCGCGGTGGACAGCGCTGGCAGCGGCGGACCTATCACGGCAGCAACGTACGTCATTGACACCGTCGCGCCTCTGGTAAGCACCGAACCGCCTACAGGACTCTACAACGAGCCGGTGAGCGTAGTTCTATCTGCAAACGAAGAGGCAACGATATACTACACAACGGATGGAACAACACCCACAACTAGCAGCGCGATATACACCGAAGCCCTAAGGATATCTACAGACACTAGCTCAAATTCTTCACCGTCGATTCAGTTGGTAATGCAGCAGAAATAGAACCAGAGACATATCTGTTTGATTTCGAAGCTCCGTGACAGCGGAACCATCAGGCGGCACGTTTGACTCGCCACAGTCAGTGATGCTGACTGCAAGCGAATCCACCACTACTATCTACTACACTACGGACAGCAGCGATCCTACAACATCGAGTTGTGTATTCAGGACCCCTACAATTTCTGAAGATACCGTTCTAGAGTTCTTCGCAAGGGATAATGTAGGCAACGAGAGCCCGGTCGTTACGGAAGTCTATACGGTAGTATTATTCCCAGTAACCCACATGTCAGACACCACTGCTAGCTTTGGCCTGGTCACACACTCCGACACGCCCTCACATGTCGAGTTTGTTTCTCCCACATCCCAGCTGGTGGGCAAGAGCATAGACCACATAACAGTTAAGCTCAGGAAGACCAGTACACCTGAAGGCAGCGTTGAGGCGGGCATCTTCAATTCCGACCTGTCGGTGAAGAAGCTGTTCGGTACCATAGATGCTACCGCTGTCGCTTCAGTCTACGCGGACTATACCATATCGCTGCCGGACTTGGAGCTATATACTATTGAAGCTGGCGACCGCATAGGCATCAAGTTTGCCGATGGCGATTCAAGTAACTTTGTAGCGATAATGACAGACCAGTATACCTCCGACCCGTTCGATGGAGCAAACACCTACTATCAGACCTACACCAATGACCTGTGGCACAGCGCGACTGCAAAGGACCTTTACATGATACCGACGCAGACGCACGGCTAGAGACGGGGAAAGAGGAGCTCTACGCAATTTCAGCCATCGGCGCTCTTTTCCTCTCCTCTCTCGTCCCTCCCGTTCCATACAGTTTTTCTATTTTGACCCTGCCGGCCCCTTGGAGTGATACATACTCATGCCAATGTCCGCTCTATGAATGAGTTGTTTTCGCAACCTATGACGTAGAACTGACAAGTTATACCATTCTCGGGCTTTGGCAGGGACTCGTTTCTTTTAGCCACGAGGCAAATCTTAGCATGTTGGAAGAAGAATGTATTTACACAAAGAATCATTTGCGTGCAATCCGGCACTGCTCACTCCTGCCCATAATTCCTCGCGTGATGATGACTGGAGGTCGCCAGCGTAACCATGGAAGTCATCGCGCAAGGAGTTCTCAAGCCACGCCATATCACCAGAAAGGTGAAGGTCGCAAGGTCTCTTATAGTCGCAGGAGCCGGCGCCCTTATCGCCACCAAGCTGTATATGCTGTTCTTTTTTCTCGACCCGATCTTGGGGATCTACAGTTTTCTGACAACCTTCTTGGTATTCAGCTCATTTATCATATCTTATGCCGCCTATAAAGATCCTATCGGTGGAAGGAGCGGGAACAGAGAAGATCAGAAAGGGGCTCCCTTGAAGATGGACAAGCCCCCTCTCGTAAGCGTAGTCATACCTGTAAAGAACGAGCCGGTCATGATTGTCGAGGCCGTAAAATCCGTCCTTGCGTCTACCTACCAAAACCTGGAGATAATACTGGTAAACGATGGCTCGACCGACAACACCGGGGAAGCCATGGATCGTATGAGAAAAGAGTACCCGGATAAGATAAATGTCATTCATCTGGCGAACAACGTCGGGAAGAGAAAGGCAGTCCGCGAAGGCATACTCATGGGTCCAGCAAAAGGCAGCATCATAGCACTCCTCGACTCTGACGGCGTTATTGAAAGGACGGCCATTGAGAGAATCGTCAAGGTGTTCGAAGACCCCGATGTAGGGGCAGTTTCCGGGCATGGCCGCGCGATCAACGGCGATCTGAACATCCTGACAAAGATGCAGGATACCTGGTACGATGGCCAGTTCTCGATAATGAAGGCTGCGGAAAGTGTCTTTGGAACAGTAACATGCTGCCCCGGGATTCTGGCAGCCTACAGGAAGGAAGCTCTCTTGCCCGCGCTTGACAAGTGGGCAAACGATGTCTTCCTTGGAACAGAGTTCATTCTTGGTGACGATCGCCATCTAACCAGCTATGTCATAGGTGGCAGTAAGCACTACATTGACAAGAAGCAGAAAGTGTGGAAAGCCGTCTATTGCGAAAGCGCAGTCGTCTATACAGAGGTTCCGTCAAAGTTCAAAAAGTTTGTCCTTCAGCAGATACGCTGGAAGAAAAGCTGGTTCAGAGTGTTCTTCTTTACCGCACCATACTACCTAAGGGACAGAAACGGCTTTGCGGCCACTCTTTACTATCTGCAGATGATATGGTCGTTCCTGTCGCCCGTGATAGCGATCCGCTCCCTGATCTATCTGCCGCTTCTGGGCGACTACTGGTCGGCCATCGTATACATAGCAGGCCTGTTATTCATCGGGCTCTTGTTTGCGGCAGAATTCAAGCTCAGAAATCCGCACACTGGCGGAAAATGGGCGTATCGACTAACCTGGTCGATAATGGGCTTCTTTCTGAGCTCGCTTGAGTACTATGCGTTCCTAACGATCAGGAACAAGTCGTGGCTGACGAGGTGAGACATGGAGTTGAAATACGCCGCAGTCCTGCTATCAATCCTGCTCATTGGCACCTTTACCATCGTTGTCTGGAACATGTATCTGCCGATACCAAGCGCTAGGAACATAGAGTTTCTTGACTATCTGGAGTTCACCGCCAGGACTACCTACGAAAATAACGAGTTCCTCCAGAATAACGTAGATAGGCAGCTCGTGCAACCCGTTGCCGCACAGCTGGACGCCATAGGGATTATCGATCAAGACACTCCGGCGCTATTGAACGTGGGCCAACGGGTGATGTACGAAGATGACACACAGCATGCCGTGACCCTTACGTTCTACGTCCAGTATGGAAACCAGCAGAACATACTGGCATTGCTCGATACTCTTTATGAATATGATCTAGACAAGGCCGTGTTTTTCATAGAGCAGAGATACCTGAACGACCACGAGTTTGTAGGGAGGAGGATCGCCGACCAGGGATACGTGATAAAGATATGGGAGGATCTCTCTGGCTATGGTTCGCCCGGATACTACCCGACGATCTACCGGGGCATTCCGCTTGTAGAAAACGAAGTCCTCAGCAAGGTGGAAAAGGACCGTGATGCTATAGAATTTTTCAGGGTGGCGCTGCGCTATTACGACAGTTCCGTAGTCGCATTCTCGCCCAAGATAATGGCCCACAAGATGATCCTTGAAGACATACTGAAACAGAAGGGTAAAGGAATTGTATTCTCTGACCAGCCTGTAGCAGCAGAACAACAACCGGTCCATGAGCCGCAGGAATACGGGGTCTCTAGCAATGTTACTCCTTTGAGGGTCGAAAGTGGATCTTGGACGATGTCTTCCCTGTCGGAGAGATACCCGTCAGTAGTCAGATACTTCGAGGGGAAGTCAGCCTATATCGTGTCGAGGCCTGTTGTCATTGGAAGTGCAGCTACCATCACCATCAGCGGCGACCACGTGCTGCTGGAATCCCCGCTGAAGGAGGACCATGTCCCGGCTTATCTGGAAATCCGCGGGAAAGGGATCATCGTGAACTCGACCGTAACCTCTTGGGATCCTATCACAATGCGCCCTGCAATCGATCCTTATGTCCCCCGCCCGTACATCATAGTGATATACGGCCAGCTGGATGTGATAGGCTCTACAATCAAGCACCTCGGATATTCTCTAGGAGGCCTGTCAGACACCCGGTATGCCCACGCAGCGCTGGAGTACCATGGGGCCAGGAATTTCGTAATCGCGAACTCGACTATCGCTTACAACTACTACGGCTTCTATTCGGAAGAGTCGAGCAACTTCAGGATAGTGGACAACAAAGTTTACGGCCAGAGCCGCTACGGGCTTGACCCGCACACATGGTCGGTCGACTTTATCATCGACTCGAACCACGTACACGACAACGGCAACCAGGGAATAATATGCTCGCTATACTGCGCAAACGTGACAATCACCAATAACATAGTTGAGTATAACGTCGAGGGCATAGGTCTTCACTGGCTCACTAATTCTAGCAGGGTAGAGAACAACATCGTTCAGTACAACGAAAAATACGGGATATTCGTCCAGAAGCAGAGCTACAACAACACCATCCAGAACAACATCGTGGTAGGCAACAGGTACGGAGTTGGCCTGCTTGAAGGTTCGACAGGCAATACGGTCGTCAACAACATAATAGTGGACAACGCAATAGACAGATTCCTGATAGATCAGGACAGCACAGAAAATACAATCCAAGATAACAAATTCCATTATGATGAAGTAGAGGGGAGCCAAGTAACATCATAACCACTACTGCACTTCTGCACAGAGAATCCAGAGAATAAAGGAGCATTCTATCTATCCCATTTATGTCAGGCGTGCCGTATCGTGCATGCTCTTTATTACCCACATCCCTAAACCCTCGTATAATGGATCGTGTGTTGACCCGGCATCTACGCTTATAGATTAAGCTGCGGCGTTTGGCCTACCTCCTGCTTTGACGCGGGGTGAAGATCTGTGGTCTTGTTGGCTTGCAAATAAGCATGAAGTCCACAACTGTATTATTTCAAGTCAGGTAGCTCCAGCTTGGTCTTGGGATTTTTTGAGTACTTGACCTTTTTTGCTCTTCTTCCTCACTATTACATAGCTGGCGATTCGCTCCATGCATGCATACCTCAAGGAAGTGCGGGCTTTCTAGTCATGATGTGCAGGCGCGTCTTCCTCAGTGCAGGATCACGTTATTTCACACGCATCTTTGGCAGCGAGTTGTCATAGCGGCGATCCCTTTTGATTTTATTGCTCATTTCCCAGCCAAGCGCTGGTCATAAGGATAATGAATATAGCCGAGTTCATAATGCCATGCAAGATCTTCATGGCACATTGAACGGCCTCATCTCAGAATATGTCAATGAAGATGATATTGACAAGCAATTCCAGATTTTGCTAAAGATAAATACAATGCTGCCAGAGTCAGAGCGACTCAGGATTCCGTCCCTTGTCACCTGCGACTACATACGAAGGGTGCTTCTGGAAATCCAGGAAGGTATCGACGAGATCCATGATGTACAATGACCATTCGCACAAATGTACCGACTGCAACGAGTTGTATCCATGCCCCCTTGACAAGAAAGATTGCGTGATGTCTTGGAAAACAGGACATAACGACCACTTTCTCGCTCTTATGAGTTGATAATATATCGCCAGCCATGGCGGCAGGAGAGACTCATTTTCTATCTCTTTCGGACAGGGGTTGGTGACTGCCTCTGCCGCTTTCCTATGCCTGTATTGTTATGTGCAGTGACGACTACATGTCGCTGTCAACTTCTTTTCGATTCGCGTTGGTGTCCGGAGCTTTGTTTTGTTATTGTCGTTGTTGGGCTAGTAATAATTTTCCTGCTGTAGTCGGAGGATGTGGATGGGGTGTATTATTATGATGTCTTCAACCTCGCTGAATGTGGGTCAGGTGAAAAATATGCAGCCACGCGCACATACCTCTCCCCACCGTCAAAGTAGCTCCGTGTAAATGACCCGCCACACAGTAGTGGTACGGCTCGTCGCGCACGCACAATTACCTTTGCTTACTTTCATACTCGCCTTTTCGATGGAGAGACAACAAATACACAGGTTCCACACCACGAGACAAATAAAACCTGACAATAATGCAGAGGGGGGTGTCTGAGCGAAAAATACGCTCCCTTCTGACCCCCTCCCATACCACACGGTCATCACATTTCACCACCTAGGCAACGATACATGACTCAACCCCATATCAACATGTACCGATGGTTATTACTCTTCTCCAAGATAGCTCATCGTATTATGTCCAATCCTACAAGCTGAGGAAAATACTCAAAATGATTCCATGATTTGGATTCCGTGTTTATCACCCCATTTCTGCATACTTTCCCAACATGACCCTGAATCGCAGAAGCAAACGAACCATACTGACGGGTAGCGTGGGTGGTGTCGTAGCACTAGTGCTGGGCCTTTTTATTGCGGACATTTACCCAAATAACAACAACAGCAGCACGACCCACACCACCGTAACTTCAGATTCAGAACTAGCGCAGAAGGAAAACGTTGCGGATTCACAGGATCTCACTGCTGTATCAGAAGAAGGAAACGAGGAGAGCAGCAACGATCGCGATCGTCCTATAAACAATACAAGAACAGATTGGCTAGTTTTTTCCACACCATCCAACGAGTTCAAGACGGATGAGCAAGATCAGCAACCGGTGCCAATAATAACAACAGTATCTGAAGAAGTAGAAGAGACCATTGAACCGGCTGATGTAGAGCCGGTTGTTCTTGACACAATACTCGAATGTTCAGTACCTGACCACCTTAGGCTGGGCTCGACAGCAAGCTTCTCAGCAATTCTGTACAATTCGAATCTACGCGTTTTGCCAGACCAGATGATCGTTTGGACCATCTCACCGGGGAACACCTCTTTTACCTCGATCACAGAGTTTGACGGGACTACTGAAGCTACTCCGGATCTGTCCGATCTCACATTAGGAATCTATGATGTGAGCGCAACTCCGATGGGTCAGGAGGGTATTGCCTGTATTGATTCATTTGCAGTAGTACGCGGCGGTGGCGGTGGAGGAGGAAGCGGCAGTAGTAGTGACGGGTCGTCTAGCAATCCTGATGATGATACCGCTGACGATATTACAAAGCCAGAACTCAGAATCACGATGCCGACAGCTGGAGAAGTGTTCAGTGGCCCATCGTCTGGGGGCATTCCAGTACTCGTCACCGGAATCGCTTCTGATGAAAGCGGTATTCAGACTGTTGAAGTGAGGTGGACGGCGTGGTATGGACTGACTGGCTACAGGATGGCCAGTCCCAGCAGCCCGGACGACTGGTCGATATGGGAATACGACCAAATAAAGTTCAACACTGAAGGCACAAAGACAATTCTGGTCAAGGCAACAGACAAGCAAGGGGATAATAGCTGGAAAGCAGTGACGTTTGATGTCACATTTACCACAGACAACACCAAGCCCTTTGTAGCAATAACTGCTCCTGAAGAGGAATCCATCATAACGGGTCAACCGGATGATGGAGACACCGTCACTGTCACCGTCAACGGAACTGCATCTGACATCTACACCGGAGTACAAATCGTGGAAGTAAGGACGGACTCGACAGGCTACCAACAGGCGACACCGACCTCTCCTGGCGACTGGTCGTCTTGGTCGTGTGGCATAACGTTTACCGCCCCCGGTCCTCACCAGATAGTGGCACGCGTTACCGACAATGTGGGCAACATGCAGTGGCATATACTGAATGTCATCGTCGAGCTCGAGCCACCCGCGTGATTCAATGCAGGTAGTGGAATTGATGCCCCCGCAGGCATATTCCACTACTGCAACCAATTTATTTTGTCAAAATGTGTTTAAAAGTCAGGATCTTCGCTTCAGCTGCCAACATATCTTATGAAGAATTGCTAGAATGAACATATAGCTTAGAATCACGCATAAGTGAATTATATTCTGTTGGAGTAGGCGTGAAAAACAGAAGTCGGGACGACATCCTAATAGGAATACTGTCTATGCTTGAAGAGCCACAGAACAAGACCTTCATAATGTGCAGGACGCATCTTAGCTACACTCAGCTAAAGACCTATCTCGAATTCATGATCATAAATGGATTTGTGTACGAGCACGAAGGCAAGTGGAAAATGACTACTAAAGGGAGGGTTTATCTCAACACATTAAGAGAGGTAAACCAGATACTGAATAATAACAGAGTTGATCAAGCAGGTGTGAACATAATTGATACTTTTTTCCGCGAATGATTGACCTCATGTCCATATGCCCTGCACTGCCACAATATGTTACGATCCCATCATTTTCCCAACCACGTGTAGGTATCTTCTTAAATATTTTTATTTTCTAGATTCACTTTTGTGATAGATACACAAAAATGCCAAAATATAGGAATCGTTTGCCCCAGTTATCTGGAGAGCCTTTTCTGACGGATGGAGGAATAGAGACTACTCTTATCTATCGTGAAGGATTTGAACTGCCGCATTTCGCGGCGTTTCACCTTTTGCAGGATGATGTGGGAACAGAGGCCCTTCGAAAGTACTTCAGGACCTATGCGTCAATTGCCGCAGCTAGCAAGGTTGGATTCATCTTGGAGAGTCCAACGTGGAGGGCCAATCACGACTGGGGGTTGAAGCTCGGTTATGATAGGGAAAGCCTTGCAAATGCAAACCGGAAGGCAATAGACCTCCTCACCGAAATTCGCAAGAAATATGAAAATGAAAAATCCCCCATGGTTATCAGTGGATGCATTGGTCCTCGCGGGGACGGCTACAAACCATCCAACACGATGAGTGTGGTGGAGGCCGAACAGTACCACAGCGAGCAAATCAAGATCTTCGCTGATAGTGAGGCTGACATGGTTACCACGATTACAATAAACTATCCTCAAGAAGCGGAGGGAATTATCCGTGCAGCAAAGCGGAAAGGCATGCCGGTAGCAATTTCATTTACCGTCGAGACAAACGGCCTGCTTCCAACGGGTCAATCTCTAGAGGGCGTAATTACCAATCTGGATAAAGTCACAGACGGCGTCCCTGTATGCTATATGATTAATTGCGCGCACCCGACCCATATTGAAAGATGCTGGTGGGCGGTGAGTACAAATCGTGGTTGGATAGAATCAGGGGTTTACGGGCAAACGCTTCATCAAAGAGCCACGCAGAGCTAGACCAGGCAACAGAACTTGATGACGGCGATCCTGTTGAGCTAGGACGCCAATACCGCCAGCTTGCGGGTCGATTCCGGCGCCTAAATGTTCTGGGCGGATGCTGCGGGACAGACCATCGACATGTTCAGGAAATTGCCAAGGCATGCATCACCCGTCAATAGAAATCTGATGAGTTTCGTGTAGTAGATGTTTGGAAGGGATCTGTGGCAGGAGAGGAAAAGATAAGGATAATTTTCAGTCGTTGTTTGCGGGGTGGAATTTTTTTCGCTACCGGCTTCTTTTATATTAACAAGTGAGTTCGATGTCTTAGGAACAATAATATCAATAATCTCGACGGTCACACTTCCGTTTGACATAAGCGGCCGACAAACTTGCCAAAAATTTTTGCAGAGATAACTGGTGCAAGTTAGCGATCTTATCATCTTCACGCAACTACTAATCCATGATATAATCTCACTTGATGCTTTTGAAATCTAATATCTCATCTTAATCACTAAAAGGAAAATGGCTAAACGATACCTAAGTGGTATCAGATGCCTTTCTTCTTCTAATTGCACTAGTAGGTATGGTTAGCAAATGAAGGGTATGGGAAACAAAGAAATCCTACACTCTTTAGCGGCATCACTCCAACTCCACGCTCCTACATAGGCTCTAGGATTTCCGGCCGCAAACTCGTAATCTTGCCAAACCCTGCTTACCTAGCAAGGCAAATCTTGTTATACATATCCTAATCAGGAGACTTATTTTCAGATCAGAAAATCGTATCCATGAATTAAATACTGCAATTAGGTTAGCCTAACTTGCGCCTGATTAGCCTGTCTGCGACAATTGGCATCTGAAAGCACCAGGTCATCAAGAAACTACCAGCAAAGGCGGGTAAGTCTGCGTCTATATCGGGGCCGCCTATCCTCAGCCAAGGCGGGCGGCCCTGTGCAGAAACCTATTCCAAAACTTTTTGTGGGAAAAAATTCTGAGAAACCTGATTCTCTTGTGAACGGATATTTTTCCTGCTCATTCGGAGCTTGATCTCCTCTCTCGTTTTCACCCTAATCACTATATCTCTATCATATGGATTTGTCAAGATGTCCATAGCTAGGTCGGATCAAAGATTCCTGTCAGCACCGGGCTGTAATAACACTTCAACACTGTTAAGAGTGCCCGTCATAGGAAGAGAATTTCTCGTACTTCGTATTCAGGATGTCATCATCATATGCATGCGTTACCGCCTGGGAAGGAACAAAAAATTGCTCAGCGACTGCGTCGGCGGATACCCGCCCAAAAGATGTCTTTCAGTGTTTCAAGCTCCTGTCGAGCCGGAAGGGCACACCGTCCTCATCAAATACGAGGAGTAGTTCACGGCAGCCTAATTCTGAGCCAATATTTTAATCTAGGTGACATTCTGGCTCGGTAGAAACCATCTGAAAATCGCTAATGTCACTCGATTTCAGAACCAAATAATGTGGTGTTTATTGCCATCAAAATTCAGACACCATGCACGTCGCTTGTTTAAATCAACGAATTGCGAATGGTTTCTACTGAACCTGACATTCCCAAATTAGAAATCACCTTTTTTGCAAAAGCTAGCTGTGAATTGTTGTGAACACGAGCTGCGAGGCATCATCCGTCGACTTTTGACTAGGGGCAGCGCCTGCCTCTTGAGATCACTTGCCCCCGGGGCATGTTCTCTGATCTCCACTGCCGCGTGGGGAGCAGCACTTAGCAAAAAAGATCGTCTACATGGTGCTCTATGCGACAACCCATTCCGTCCCTAGTTAGCTAAATCAGTTCCCTGCCCAAATGTCCGATCGGTACGCACCCGTGTATTCTCGAATGTGCAACAATGACAGACACGATACAACGCAGTACCGGCTGCCGATTAGATGATGTGCAGATGATCTGTTTTTTCATGTAAGGATGCAAGGTGGTTTTATGCGATAATAATATCGGTGGTCAGGGAGGTGTTTGGGTGATACCACATCACTCACCACACGCACATTTTCTCATCATCCTGATAGAACTTGCTGCTAGGAAAAAGATCCGTACTGGTTTATAACATACTAACAGAAATCGCCTTTGTGCCTTCATGGCCAGCACAAACCCCCCACCATGAAGGCTTTCGTCATCTGGCGGCGTGAGCGATCCCCTTTCTCCGCCACCCCTTGCTAACATCGACGATGCTCGCGCTGCCAGAAGATTCATAATTTTTGTGGCTAATTTCACATCACCACTGTTGTTATTGCGCCATCTGCAGGCCGCACAACATGGACACACTATATTGGGCGAGTATTGTACGCGCAAATGTGGCCCGGCAGATATGATGATTATGATAGTGAGGGCGTTGGAAGTTTGCGTCCAAACCGAATTTGGGCGTGTTATTCCAGCTTCGATGCTACTACCATCGCCGCAACCTTTGTTATCGCCAATGGCGAGGAGCAGGGCCCAATTCTAATAAAAAATGAGTCTTGCCTTTCAAGGAATATTTTGAGTAATCAGCAAGAATTGTTCTTAAAATCTCTAACGTGATCGCACAATACTATCTCCGCCGTCACCACGAGTCAGCACGACCAACGAGACCACGTCAAGCTGGACCAAGGTTTGGGTGGTAGGGAAGAATACGCAAACGTGGGAGGGGCGACCATGTCTTGGGAGCGGCCTTTGGTTAATCATCGTTGACATACGTGAATACACACCCTTCAATATCCCTGCATGGTGTTGGCCTCCCACGTACTTCGTCTAAAGCAATACCTGTGATTATCGACTCAGTATGTTCTTTGTAGTTTGTGGGCCATTTTTGGACAAAAATGACAGAATTGGCGGTACATCTGACCATAATGCTTTAACGTTCTCGCGCCAATTCAGCGAGGTGCCATCAGGAGGTAAAGGAGGATCCAATCCTCTTTCCGGTACTCACTCAATTATGGTCGCCTCTATGGACAGGAACATAGAATATTTCATTTACGGCCGGATACTGGATTACCTTTCGGATGGTCGTGCGGTCATCTATTTAGCAGAGTCAGCCCCTTCGCATGTGATGCGCCAAATATCAAGAGCAATGGACAGGAAGCAGCAGCCACGGAGGCGTCACGTCAATACTAAGGATTTACGTGAATACGTAACCGGCGGCGCTCTGACAGTGATAGACAGAGAGGAGTTTTATTCTTCCGTTGAAGGAGCAACACCGCAGTTTGGTGTAAACAGGCTAATTCGATCATTGTACTCTCTCATATCGGAGGCTAGGGGGAAGAGAAGCAGGGGCAGAACCAATAGACCCGAACGCGTCGTAACAATAAGCGCCTGTGCGTCATTTCTTCAAAGAAAGGGTGTTCAAGCAGTTCTCGAATACGAGAAGCAATTGCAACACAGCAATGTATTTGGTAAGTCTGTGGAATTTATCTGCTGGTACAACGACCTGAAATTATTTGAGAGACTGCCATTTAGCTCACTCCTGTATATTCTGAATGCTCACGATGCAACTATACACACCGGCTGGAAGTATCGTAGATGGTATTCCGATGACATCTTTGGGTATGTCAGAGATGGTTTGGATAATGTACTTGGAGCCGGGACTGCGTATCTAATTTTCAAGACGTTAAAAATGGTCTACAACGTTGATCCGGTGGAAGTAATTACTTCAAGACCTGAATTATTTGAAGAAAAAATTACCAGGGTATTGGGAGAGAGAACAGCAGAGAATGTTTTGAAAATGATCGCTGACGCTATAAGGAAGGAGATGGCTTATGGTGGGATTGCTTATATGCGATAGCAAGAATTCATAATGGTAGTGTTGTGCTACCATCGTCGGCTCTACCGCCAAAAGAGCGGCCAAGCTTAGCGCTGTAGAGGATTTTGGCAACAGGGCGAGTACACGCGACGGTGATCAAAATTTGGGGGTTTGAATCGAACTGTGGTAGGATTGAGAAGGCCGTTGTCATAAGCAAGTGGCCGGGGCAACCAAAACAAGCCGGCTGAAATTTGGCATAATCAATGTTGCTTACTTCTCTTGCTGGTCACTTGCATCAAAAATTGATTTATGAATTTAACTTCAAGGAAGGAGGGGCTAGGCTAGGTACAGCTTCTATCTTACGAAGGTGAGCTTAAGGTTGGTTTTTACAGGCTCAACTGAGGATCGATCACGGCAAGAAGGAATCAGTCGCATAGTTAGATCATCGCTCATGTCGGGCTTTATCATGCCGCTTGTGGTACATCGAAGCTTGGGGAGATCCGGAATAGGCGCCCAAAAAATCATAGTGATACAGTAGTATTTAACATTGCATGAATAGGTGCTTTGTTGGATGACTCAGAAAAATCGTCGTTTCTGAATGTTTTCGGCACTAAGAACACTGCTAAATTTACGAATTACGTCCTCAATAATCCAAGTTATAGGACATAATTTGCTTATTTCATATTTATGCAACAGAGCATGAATAGGCGGATATGGGGACAAGGAAAAAGAAGAAAAAGCCCGGCCCATCCATGATGCGTATCTTTTTGAATGCCAGATCTGAGGGTTAGTTAGTGATCATCATTGACCGTGATATGAGCGCATCCGGAAACATCGAAAAACAACTGCATCTGAAACACACCCGTGCCGAGAAGCAGAGACTATATTTGTCCGACAACGACGACAACGGACAAGCAAGATTGCTTCAAGCAATAAGGATGCAAATTAGTTCGATGGTAGTTCAGTTATCTGCAGAATCTGCACCATTAGCGACAATTTTGCGTCATTAACACGTCTAATAAGAAACCAACGACCTGGAATTAAACATGAATCGCGCAAATAGAGCCAAGGAGCAACAACGTCAACATGCAGCGCAGGGGGTAGGTTATGACTCCGCACGCATTCTTGACTCCAGAAAATAGAAACGACGGGTATGTTGATCCTAAGAAACTCCGCCATCATCCAAGTTTCATTATCTGAAATGTTGCTTCTGGTGCGCGACGGTAATACAAAGGAATGCTCTTGAAAGCTGCCCAAAATGTGCTACAAGTGTACTAGAAGCGATTCCACTTTCAGCGGATGAAAGTTTACCATCAGTAGTAGTGAAAAGATAGAGACCTTACCATTGAATTTTTGTGGTGAAGCGCGCATGAACACGGACTGATTTGACAAGGTACACCGCACAACAGAAACATCTCCAAGAGGTGAGTTATGGGAGGGAGGTCTGCTGCAGGCGATGCGGGTCAAGAATTTGGCCAATACAAAACATTGCGCGTTCTGTGCAGAACCCATCCCGTGGATATGCAAATCATGCGGCAGCATAATTGATTCCACGCACAAGCATGGAAACAATATGTATTAGATGCCACAGCTTCCACGACCAATCGTTATTATCCTATATAGTGAAGTACGTCATCATTGACAGCGAGTTCCAAGATCTGAAAAAGTAGGCTCTACCAGCGATAGAGCGCAGGAGAGTTTTCTAGCAGGTATGAAGAAAGAATGTTCCGGCCCTAACTCCCCTGTAGAGATATTCAAAAGCCTCAGGTCAATATTGCACAAGGTTCTCTGACTTTCAAATAGATCTGCTCAAATTACCCGCAATCTCATTCGAAAATGAGCCGCCTGTATTCATGCTAAAGACTTGAACCATTCTCTGGTGAGAAGTCTATTGGGCATGTACTGATAGCGGCGGTCCTTCTCGCTTTTTTCCTGCTACTCGCCAATACCGCACATGCGAGCGCCTCATTCGATTACCTGTTTGAGCCTCCAAGCTGGGTAGTAGTAATACTGACAAACGGACAAGATTTGTGCTGGGATGGACGCTTGATCGGGCGCGTCGAAAGCTACATCCTGCAAATCAATACAGGTTTTGAAGAATATGTCAACTATAACAATTTGGAAATATTCTGCATGAACAACCCGCGCCTGGCGACGCTGGACAAAGAGACGGTTCCACTACTCCGCGAGGTCTACCCACGTGAATATCTTCTGTTTGTGTTCTTTGAAGACGCTGACTCGCCGGACTTTCTCAGGCTTGCAAGCAGGAACGGCTACGACATAAGTGGGCTCGGTGCGGCTGGAATCGCTTTTGTAAGACACGGATATGCGCTAGTAGAGTGGATGGCTGGGGGCAGCATCCTTAGCTTTGCCTATTCAATGGATCATGAGATGACGCACATTGAGACCTGCATGGGACACAACGACCCCTTCGATCCTGTCGATGAATGGTTCCTACTCAGAGATGCGTTGTTTAGCAAGTTCTGCTAGAACGATTGTTAGCCCTGCTTGCTTTTCATGCTACGTCGTGCCTATACGACAGTTCGCGCGTACGTCTGAAATACCGGACTCTTTCCGGTTACTACAACAAGATTCCAGTTTGTCTGCCATCAAGAGTGTGTGGAAGGAGCTAGTGCGTGATTCATGCCGGCATTAGCTGTCCGTCGCTGCCAAGTGACAGGTCAGCCATGCTTCTCACTCGCCTGTTTCGACATATTACTCTGCTTTTTCTTGTCATTATTCAGTTCTTCTTGCATTTTGCAGATCGCTTTCAAGCTCTGCTAGAATTTGTCTTTTGATTTCATGCAGTTCAGGTGTTTGTGGATCTCTTGGCCGAGGCAAGTCTATCCTGAATATCCTGCGGATGTTCTTCAAGATTGGTGATAGAACTATTACTCTATCCCCAAGCAAGACCGCTTCGCTGATATTATGAGTAACGAACAAGATCGTCTTGCGCGTTGTCTTGTGGATGCCTACCAATTCTTCATGAAGCAGGTCTCTTGTATGTACGTCAAGAGCAGCAAAGGGCTCGTCCATTAGTAGTAACTCCGGCTCTAAGGAAAGGGCACGAGCTATTGCGACCCTCTGCTTCATCCCGCCGGATAGCTGGTGGACATACGAATCTGCAAACCGCGTCAATCCGACCAATTCGATATACCTGTCTGCGATCTTGCGCCTCTGTTCTTGCTGAACTCCTGTAATTTTCAGGCCGAACTCGACGTTTTCTCTGACGCTCAACCAGGGGAAAAGCGCACCTTCCTGAAAGATCATTATCCTTTTTGTGGGGCGCATGTCGCTTGACCCTCTTACCAATACACTGCCAGAATCTGGCCGGTCAAGGCCCGCGATAATGTTGAGTAGTGTGGTCTTGCCGCAGCCTGAAGCTCCGACGATGGTTACAAATTCCTCTTCTTGGATTTTCAGGTCGATGCCGTCGAGAACCTTGTGTTCTAGGACAAGTGAAGTGCCTGCTGCCCCGCTGCTGCTTGTCCTCCGAGACACATTGTTGAAGTAGAATGACTTTGAAACGTTGCATATATGAAGTACAGGGGAGTCATTGGTGTCTGTGTGGTTTCTGGCCAGAGTTTCGTCCCTGTTCCGACCATTTTCAATGAGCACCATCGTCCAGTAAAGGATCGCTACTGGATATAATGCCATTCAAAGATGCAGGATCTGTTAAAGTCTGTGCAATTTTGGCACACAATATGCAGAATAGCGCTGATTTCAGGTAATGCGAAACAGAAAAGTGGTGTGAAGGAGGGGGGAGGCTCCCAACTTACATCACGAAAAAAGAGTGTTTTTACAGGAAAAAGTAAGAAAAATAGCGAATTGGAGATTCAAGCTGCAAAAAAAGCATCGGCTCCTCTACTGGTGGCTGGCAGATAGTGGAATTCAGGATGAGTGCGGGATCACAGATATTCGCTCAATTGAGTTGAACCTTGATCTAACAAAGTTCTGAATCTGTGAAGACAGCATCTCAATGTCTGCCAGCTTTCTGCCGCCGTCAACTTCGATGTGCACCTCGGCATGGACAACCATTCCAGCTGGCCTTAGAAACACCGACCGTACTCGGAGAGATGATTCAGACCTGAATCTGCCTTCTACCATGTTCTTGATTACATCTACGAGCTGGGGATTGTGCCAGGCGTCCACCAGTATGAGCGATGATTGTTTCAGTGATACGTATGCGACAGAGAATATGTATCCTGCAATTATCATTCCGCCGATGGCGTCCATTTGGAGGAACCCAAACTGCGTGGCAATGAGGACGCTGACAAAACCGATTATTGAGGCTGAGCCATCTTTTATCGAATTCTTGGCATCTGTCTTGAGCGAAAGTAGGTTGTATTTGTTAGCAATCTTGCGCATCTGCAGCGCTCTGTGCAAAGAGACAGCACCTGCTGCCAGAAGAACTACCATCGTAACCACAGGCTGCTCGATTTGGTGCGGGTTCAGCAGAGACAGGTACGAGTGATAAAATATGAACGAGCCAATTGCGACCATTCCTATTGCACACAGGAGAGCTGCAAAGCTCTCTACCTTGTAGTACCCAAATTGAAACTTGGCGCTGGCAGGGCGAGCAGCGAAATGCAGCCCGACAAATACAATGAGTGAGATCAGCGCGTCTGATATCGAGTCTATGCCGTCGGCTGTTGCCACTATGCTGCCACTTATCTGGCCTATGAGAAGTTCAACAACACCTATAGCCAAAAGTGTGAGGACGGATATTTTCGCTATCCGCTTGCCTGCTCCGAGGCCCTCACTCGTGACAGAGTTAAAAGACGCCGCGGTCTTTTTTTCAGGAGCTGTTGGAATACGTGCAGTCCTTTCACGCAAGGGTGCAGTAGTATCCACAGCGAAATGATCGTCCAAGTGTATAACTAGACAAGATACCTATGACTTTATGATATTTAAAATTTGATTCTCACCTGCAAATTCTTTATCCTATCTTATAGATTTCTCCTGTCCTTGATAAGATATGTGAGATAATATCTACCAGAACTCTTGTAGGATGGCGTCGTCATCCATTGCTCCCATACATATGCTGAGATATATCACACGTATTGCCGAGTGGAAGTCTATTGTCCACAAGCTTTGACGGCCGGGCTCAGCAAATGTCCAAATGCACGCCCTCCTCTTTCCTACCGGCGCTCGATTAGTTATAGAACAGAATACAAGATTAGGAATTGCCAGTCACGCCGTCAAAACCATAAGAGAACTTGCAGTAATATGCTCAAGCTTATCAAGTTCGAGAAGGTGCTTGGTGTCAGCACGAAATTGCCAGACCGCTAAGTTGTATGGTAATCGTAACCTAGATGGACAAACAACAATATCGATGCAAGCGTAACCGCGATCAGGCAGCGGCTCTTGAAAGTACTCACAGTGGCGCGACAGCGGCATGCCATTGTTGTTGGGCTGGGACTCCCACTGGTGGTACCATAAGACATACTAGACACCTTGGTGTCAAGGCTATGCGGGATCTTGCCGTGCTTTTGTACCCTGCTATCATCTGATAAGTTTTGATTGCAGTGTATACTCGGTCTTTTAATGTGGTGGCGGTTCTTCCTGCATTTGCCCTCTATGGGTAGATCATCCAGTTGTTTTATTTGTGGGAGAGCAATCGAAGACAAAACAAAATACTTGAAGCTAATGTTGGCTTCCTGGTTTGGCATTTATGAAACAATTGCAGATTTTCATCAGGCCTGTTTTGAACGCGAGTTTCTACATGTGTTGTTAAGCAAGAATGGTGAAGACTGAAAATTTGATAAGATTCGTGACTGTGTCCTTTTGATACATGCGCAGCAATCGAAGGAAAATTTGTCACGGCATGGGCCACTTACAATCGTCGTTGTTTCTTGTTCTCATGATGATGTCCTGCCGATGGATGGAGGATCCACAACGACGGCCCATGCCGTGTCTTGACGGGAGAGGACGTTTGTATGTGCATATAAGCATGGCGCTCCGAGTAATTATAACAATACGTCTACAGTGCAAACGACGAATTACATCATCTATCAAGCTGGTATCCAGCACTATCTCTGTGCCTCATGATGGAATACCTTGCACCATCCAGAATTTCTGTTGATGTGTGAAAGTGCGGCTGTCTATACCTTTCGCCTTGACAGTAGACGGAAAAGCCAAGGAGTGTCCAAGCAAGCTTGGGTTGGTCACACAGTCAAATCAAAGCCACTAGAACATATGCTCTAGGTAAATTGACAGTTATAATATTTTGCGGATTCTGCCCACATTCTCCTTGCTCCTACTCTCCTACGTACAAGAACAGGTGGTCTGTGGCTCACGCTAGGCTACCCATCACTACCACTACCATCATAGCCACGAGCCGTCCGAAATATCGCCGCAGAATAGCCTAAGATGCAATAAATGTGCTGAACCACATGCCGCCCTTTCGTTCGTTGTGTACGCAGAGGAAGAAATTCTGATCGGAATTCCTCCTCAGCTGTAAAGGGCGCGGAGTTTCTCTGGTTGCAATACCGTTTACTGGCGCAAGATATTATATGTAACTATAAAGAGAGACAGTACGGGAAAATATCCGATGTCATGACTCGTCAATGGCTCCACTCGAGGTGTGCATGAAAATAAGAGGAATACTTTAATTATTTCGCTTATTATCAGTATGGCAATGTCTGACATAGATTATGCCAAAACATCAAAACCACATCCAAACGTTGTTGCAATAGAGGTATTGAAAAAGAACGGTGTAGACGTTGACAAGCTGATCAAGCTGATAACAGCTGGGGTAGGGGCTGAGTTCACGACATACTACTACTACACAATCCTGAGGATGCATTGCACAGGGCTTGAGGGGGAGGGGATAAAGGAGATAGTAGAGGATGCCAGAATAGAGGACAGGAACCACTTTGAAGCAATGGTTCCACGCCTGTACGAGCTGGGCGGAGCACTTCCAAGAGACATCAGAAAGTTTGCCGACCAAGCTGGCTGCCCGGATGCTTACCTGCCAGACAACTGGGAAGATATCAACTCCATCATCAAAGTCCTGTTGGAGGCTGAACAGTGCGCGATCAGGTCGTGGGGAGAGGTGTGCGATATGACCTACGGCAAGGACCCGAGGACCTATGATATCGCCCAGAGGATCATGCAGGAAGAGATAGAGCACGAGGCGTGGTTCATCGAGCTCCTGTCAAAGAGACCTTCGGGGCACTTTAGGAGAAAGTTCGCAGGCCAGTCCCCACACACAGGGCAGCAGGGAAGCCTGATACACCTGTAAA
>DATLXY010000229.1:0-4253 GCA_035575335.1 Nitrososphaera sp.
CTTGCGAATGCCTGAGCAAACCAGTAAATGATCTCCATCGCGCCGTTACCGACGCTTATCCAATCCTGGTCGACATCCAAATAGCGTGATATGGCTTTCTTGAGCTCTCTGCACTCAGGATCTGGATACATAGGCGTGATGGACCTTGCGCTTCTTTGGATGGCAGCTATTGCCTTTCTGGGGGTGCCAAGCGGGTTGACGCTGGAGCTACAGTCAACCTTGACCAGTGCAGGGTTGACCGAGTAAACACCACCATGAGAGCAGGAACTTAGCTCCTTGCTGACATCCTCTTGCCCCATCCCAAGGCAGTGTTGGCACCAGCCATATTTAGAATGTATGTACTTGTTGGCTGGAGTTGCCCCTTACATCTCTACACTTTGAAACTGTTTACAATCATTTTTTCCTTCCCGACCGCCTTCCGCCAGGTTGTGACCGTGGTTCTTCTCGGCTGGATTAGCAGTAGTCCAAAGAAGATAATATATTATTACTCGGCAAAGCTGGGGTGAGAGAGAAGAAGATCAGAGAAAATCTATGTGCAAACTATCCGCGCCTTTCATTTAATCCCCACTGGATTCGATTCCAGACACGTTCATGTAGGTAATAGATGGCCGTAGCGGAGATGGTAAATACAACCGTAATGGTGGTAGTCTGTCCGAGATTTCCCGTGAAAATCCATGATATTGTAGCTAGCAGCGCTGACAAAATTGCACGATAAACTAGCATCTTCACGATCGAGCGCTTCCTACTCTCCATTAGATGGTAAGCTGTACATGAAAGCAATAAGCATAATGTGACACTTGGTGGAAGTCCTTTTAGTGCATCAGAAAAGACGAAACATTTCGGAACTAATCGGGAGTTCTACCATTGGCTGCGTCCAAGATCGCCTTTGCCTGCTTATAATGCACCGCATCGATCATCCTGCCCTCCAGCCTCACGGCGCCCCTGCCGCGGCCCCTTTCCATAGCTTCGCCCAGAGCCTGCACCACCTTCTTTGCCCATTCAACTTCGCTACTGCTTGGCTGAAATATATTGTGTACAGGCTCTATCTGGTTTGGGTGGATTAAGCTTTTCCCCGAATATCCAAGGCGTTTTGCCATGTTCGCATCTTTGACAAGGCCTTCAGTGTCGTCGATCTTTTGCCATATCGCATCTATCGCCTGAACACCGGCAGCCCTTGCATCAACCGGAATTTTCGCTCTGGCGAATGCGTATCCGGTGGAATCATGCTCATCATAATCGAGCCCCATATCGTGCAAAAAGTCAAACACGCCGAAGATGAGCGCGTTTACTCTGTCGTCAGAGCTTGCTATCTCGTAGGCATTCACCACTCCATTTGCACTTTCGATAGAAGGCATCATCGATATCTTGTCAGCGCGATTCTTCTTCTCAAGAGCAGCCACTTGCCTTTTTATCTTGGCCATTTCCTGTGGGTTGTTGACTTTGGGGATCACTATTCCGTCGATTCCCTTGCGTACAGCCGCCTTGAGGTCGTCCGCTATCAGTCCTGATTGTGGCGAGTTTACTCTAACGTACACCGGCCTGCGGTAGTCGTGCCTGTGCGAAATGGCGTCGGCTATTATCCTTCTGGCCGTATCCTTTTCATTGATAGGAACGGAATCTTCAAGGTCAAAACAGATAATGTCGGCCGCAAGCGTCTTGGCTTTTTCCACAAAGCGTGTGCTGTTTCCGGGGACAAATATCAGACTTCTTGCTAGTAGCATAACACAAAAAGAGGAAGAAAGAGGGGATAGTTTAGAGTTTCTGTGGGGTGGTGAGTATCTTGCCGAACTGCTGGGCCTCCGCCATCATGACGTGGCCTTTTACCATATTCGAGAACGGCAGGATTGTATCGATGACCGGCTTGATCTTGCCCTTGCTGACCCAGTACACAACTTCCTCAAGTTCTGCCTTGGTGCCCTGCGTTGAACCAAGGAGGTTGGTGCCCTTGAAGAACAGGTACCTGAGGTCGATCGTAGAATCATAGCCTGTTGTAGCTCCTGTGGTGACGAGCGTTCCACCCATCTTGAGCAGGCTAACCTCTTGGGGGAAGACTGATTTTCCGATGTGCTCAAACACCACATCAACACCTAGTTTACCTAGGCTCTTGGTGATTTCGCGCACCTTCTTGTACCAGTCTGCCTCCCTGTGGTTAACCACATAGTCTGCGCCGAGCTGTAGACACTTGTCCATCTTGTCCTTGTTGCCTGCAGTGGCAATAACTGTACAGTTGTAAAGCTTGGCAATCTGGATGCCTACCATTCCTACACCAGAGCCTCCTCCCATTATGAGGACAAGCTGGCCAGGCTTTATCTTGGCGCGGCCTACAAGCATGTGCCACGAGGTCATGCCCACCATAGATACCGCAGCAGCTTGGTCAAATGAAACATTGTCAGCGATCTTCACTACATTGAATTCTGGAAGACGAGTGTACTGAGCAAAGCCGCCCCAGAGTGGACCTGTCTGGAATCCCCAGATGGTGCGGTCATTGCAGTCGTATTCCCTGCCAGAGGTGCAGGCATCACATACTCTGCAACTCATGTTAGAATGCGACACAACCCTGTCACCGACTTTGAGCTTCTGGACGTCAGGGCCGACTTCTACAACTGTTCCTGCTACATCGCTGCCGGAGATGTGTGGAAGCGGAACCTTGACCGGCTCGCCCCAGATGGCCCAGAGGTCGTTGTAGTTGTATGCCGCACTTTCAACTTTTATCAGAACTTCATTTGACTTGATCTTAGGAACGTCGATATCTTCAATCTTGACTACCTTTGTCGGGTCTTTGTTGTACTCTCGGAATACCGCTGCCTTCATAGGGGCAAAAGCTCGTACCAGACCTTAAATAGTTAACTCATTGCCGACCGGAAAAAATATGCACATACAAACACACAGACACATGAAAATGAGCATTGTTCAGCGTCTTTCGATCTTGAATTCTTTTCTTGGCTGCTGGATGCGGAGCAAAAGCGCCTTCAGCTCTTCGTCGGTCAGCGGTCTGTTAAGCCTGCCAGAAGAAGCGGCGCTGATAAGATAATTTTCAACGGCTGTTGCAAGGTCTGGCTTGACCATCCTAATGTTCATCAGGCGTTGTCGAGCCTGTGGTTCGAGCACCACCATCAGCACGCGCTGGCGCGTCGCTGCAGCCTCAGCTTCGCGTCTCCTGGCCTCCTCATCATTTGGTTGATTTGGCAGCGGGACTGACATGGCCTCTAAATGTTATCACGCGTAGCGCTGAAGCTGGGGTGCCGCTTTGATCAGCTCCTTATGGATCTCGGTGGCAATCCTATCAATCTTTTTCATACCCTCACTTGAGATCAGCCGGCCCTTGCCTTGCACCTTTACGATATAACCGGAAGCCTCTAACTGCTGCAAGGCGTTCCTAATAATTGCACCGCCTGCGTCCCTGTGGTGGGCCAGATTGTAGCCAACCTTTTTCCTACCGCCATAGGCTACTTTCAGGTCAGCGACTCCAAGAGGACCATGAAGGTAAATCTTTCGCAAGATTGAAGCGCACCTTGCATACCACCAGTCTCTGTTCTGGGGCATGCGCGTGGCATGCGAGCCTGTCTTGACAAACGGCGCCCAAGCTGGGGGTTGTATCTTCTTGTCATTTTTTAGTTGTTCAGCCAGCTTGGCTATCAGCTCCTCAGCCGGAACATCGTAAACCTTTGCCATATTGGTACCTCGGAATTTTGCTCGAGCCCTTATAAATCCTTATTCTGCCGAAATTACCTTGCGGTAAGTGTGCCCGCACTTCAGACAGGTTACACGGATGGCTCTTATCCTTGCCCTCCCTACTCTTACCCGTCCGCTCTTCCCCGGTACGATGAATGCCTTGCATTTCTTGCAAAAGAGCTGGCGCACGTCGTATGGAAGCCGGACACGGTAGCGCATAGCTATCTTTTTGGCCAACCGGGCCTGCAGAGCAGCAAGGTCTGGGTCTTTTTCGAGCAGAGCCGTCTTTATCAAGATGTTAATTCGTTCCCTTGCTATCTCTTTTGCACGCGCTTTGTTCGACACTATATGTGCCGTCAACACCGATCTGACTGATAAACTGTACACCTACAATTGCTAATTATGCCAAGTAGCATAATTAAGCTGACACCCCTTCAGTCAGATATTTCCTCATATCAATAAGATGGAAACGCTTTGTGCGAAAGTAATGCCATATCCTCCTCCGTATCTTCCTCTTTATCCTATTCCTCCTCCTCCCCACCCTCCCCACCCATCTTCAAATCACCAAATGATGCATAGTA
>DATLXY010000230.1:0-7108 GCA_035575335.1 Nitrososphaera sp.
TTCATGACATTACCGCCTGTACTTCTCAGGCCCTTGACCTTGGCAGAGGACACACTAAGCCAGTGATAACCTGTGTTAGGAGAATATGTGGCCTTGATAAAGTGGTTAGAAGGTGCGCCAAGAATAGGAACAGTTCCGTTCACTGGCGTCATGGAGCTGTAGCCGAAATAGCCTGCGATACTAATAACCACAGCAATGATCCCGTAAATAATAATCCGTTTTCTAACGATACCGGAACGGGACTGCTGCTGATAGTACCGGCGTTTCTTGTTCATGTTATCTGTGCGCCAAATATTTTCTGAACCGACTATTTAGGTGATGATTAACATTGTTAATCCTCTTTTCCTACGCGTAATTATCTGAGAATATCGCTTTTACCAAGCGTCTAATGCATCAAAATCGTTGCATAGTCGCACAGTTCAAAACTAGGCCTGAAAATATATAAGTGCTAAACTTTTTCTCCAGCATCTATCAAGTATTGCTAACAATTTTTCCGACTTTATTATTTGTAACATGGTATATCTATCCCCCTACTAGGCCAGTGTTACTTGCAGTTCTAAGCGTTATTGCAGTTGGTCAAAAGAGGTTGTCTGGCTAATAATTCAGGCTTTCCAGACAAGAAAAAGCAGGCTAAGAGTCAAGGGATTAAAAGTCAAAGATAAGGAAAAGATCAAAGAAGGAATTGTAATCAGCATTCAAAATGGCAACTATACAACTAGAGATATTGGTGTTGACTTTGGCAAGGATCATAGTACCGTCTCAAGTTATCTTTCTCACTGAAATGGAAAGGGAGGGGACATGTGGAATAAGGCATGATGTCAACAGAAATTCGTTACATCACTCAAAGAAAGCTAATCTGCTTTGTCGCATGACTCAGAAAAATTGTCGTTTATGAATGTTTTCAACACCAAAAACAGTGCTAAATTTACTAATTATGGCCTCACTAATGCATGTATTCCAACATAATTTGCTTATTTCAGATTTATGCAACAAAGCCATATAATCACTTGGTGCATTGTTGAAGTGAGCTGCATAGGTAGGGTCGTTAAATGGTCCATCTATTGAATATTCATCTGTCAAGGCCGCTACGAAAATAGGTTGGGCCAATCCTGTAAGAAAAAGTAGAGCAGCAAGAACAATGATTCCTATCTTCATCTATTACACCTCAATTGGGATATCAGCAGCTATGCCTGCAGGTTCCACGTTTAATAGCCTCACTGTGTACTTTCCGGGAGGCGCGTCGATCAATTTGTCAGGATTTCCATTTTCCATTATCTTTCCTCCCCAGCTTGCTGTGACGGGAAATCTATCGGAGGGGTTGAGAATCGCCGGCTCTGCAAAATCCTCGATCATCAGCCATCCAAAGACTCCGACTCCATTGTCATCAAATACTTGGAGTCCGCGAGTAAGACCGGTAAACTCTACCCGATCTGTACCAGCGTTGACAAGAGCGCCGCTAACCTTGAGTGTTTCACCTTTCTTCACCAAAGGTATGGCTCCATTGACTGGATCAGTTTTGAATGAAGCGCCTTCTGTCACTGCTTCAATCCGTATACCCTCCTTTTCGCTAGGCATCGGAGTATAGATTGTGATTCCTCTCTGTGGCTGCTGAGTGAGTAGCACAATCGAGACAACGATTGCTACAATAGCCGCGGCTGCTATTACCGTGCCGAGATATCTTTTGTTCGCCAGCATTACTTGGTATCTCGAGAAGGAGATTATATTAATCGCTCTTATTCACAAATCTTTAAGCCAAGCTTAAAGCTGACCTGTCGTAATATCTGCCAATGTTCACTCTCTGACCAGATCCCTCAGACGAAAAGTGGTGCGTCGATGTACTGAGAAAGGTCCGGTGGAATAGCCATGTAACATGCCCGTACTGCAGTTCAGGTAACATAAAGAAGGATGACAGGTACGGTTCATGGACATCAACAGGCACAGTCTGCAGGCGTACGTGAAATCATTCCAGCTTGTCCATAACAGCAGGAACGTGAGCAGTGGGAGGTTCGTGCAGATTCCCTGTTACAATCAGCTGAAACCCCTGTGAATAGGAGCGGAAGCATTCATGGTTACGAATGTGGAGATGATAAGGATTGACAGGACGTAACAAAGCCCTGTCAGTTATATAGAGCTGAATCAGATGCTGAACTTGGAGAAAGATGGGACAGATATTATGAGCTGAAAGGACGAGATCGGATGTCGACAAAAAGTAGAGATGGAAGAGGCCATTACAAATGGCACCTTTACAGAGTGGATAAGGTATCTCCTGACAATGACCACGCCAGCAAGAATGTCTACTTCTATTATAGATTAAGCAATAAGGCACCACTAATAGTTATCGATCCTAGATCAAATCAATATTTTATGCGCGAATAACAAGACGCGAGCATGTATATCCATGCTCCCAAGTCTGGGGATTATTATGCAAAACCATCCAGTTTGCCATGGTACACAACAACTGAAAGCATTTACGCAATCTGGAGTTGATTTGCAGGATCAGTCGTGGATTTATTCTTCGTCCTCTGGAAAGTTAAGCAAAAGTAATTTCTGTTATTTATGCAGACAACCTGGCAGGCCTCAGCAGAAACCATGTCGCAATTCGTTGATTTAAACAAGCGATGAGAATGATGTCTAAATTTTGATGGCAATAAACACCATTATTTGGTTCTGAAATCGAGTGGCATTAGCGATTTTCAGATGGTTTCTACTGAGCTCCTGGCAGATAATAAGAAAATAATATTTTTCTTTGTTAGAATTTACCTCCAAGGTAGGATCTGGAATTCTTTTCTAGCACTTGCGCAGCTTCCTCATACGAAATGCCAAGTGTCCGTGCGGCCGACCAAACAACGCTTACGAGAGAGGAAGTTGAAACCGCAGGAAAGTTCTCAAAACACTTAGAATACCTTACCGGGCCATCGGTCTCTACAAGAAACTTGTCCTTATGGCTATTTTTCAAAAGGACTTTCTTGTCTTCTGAATAGACCAATGTTGGTCCGTATGAAACGTATAACCCCATGTCCATAGATCTCGCCAGCTGCTTTTTACTTCCTGCAAACCAGTGCAGAAGCACGCTATTGAGCTTGTACGATGGCAAGACCTCTAGGACGTCGTCAAGAGCCTTTCGCGAATGGATGGAGACCGGCTTCTCTTCGGCCTCTGCTAGCTCTAGCATCGTGCTAAAGACGTGCTTTTGACGATCGTATGGCACGTCGTAGGTGCCGTCAAGCCCTACTTCACCTACACCGTCGATCAGATGCAGATTGGCATAGAACACCTCTTTGAATTTGTCGAGGTTTTCCCTCGCAGCAGCTTCAGGGTGGATCCCTACAAACTGCTTGACTACATCGCGAGCTTGTTCGAAAAGAGCGAAGCTCTTTTCCGTAGTAAACAAATCGACCGTTACGGAACATGCCACTATTTTCATCGCGCGCAGGTTGGTTATTATATGTGAGATGTAACTCGAATATTCGTCGTCGGTCAGATGAATGTGAGCGTCATAGAGCAATGCCAACCACAATAGTCTGTCCATACAAAAAATAAACTTTTAACATGGTATCTGGCAGTAAGTGCGTATATGTCTTCCGGTCCAGAGTTTGGCCTAGCGGCGATGTATCGTGTCATGAAAAAGTCAGGTGCAGAGCGGGTAAGCGACGACGCAGCTGACGAGCTTCGCAAAGTGCTTGAAGAAGTTGCAGAAAGGATTGCCAAGCAGGCAGTAGACTTGTCTGTACATGCCGGCAGAAAGACGATCAAGCCAGAAGACATCAGGTTTGCTGCAAAGAATGTCATAAGGCTTTAGCCGACTGGCGCACAGTAGGCAAGGAAACCCCGTGCTACTTGCAGTTGATCAAAAATCTGCCTATGATGTGTGATAATCCTTACAACACTTTCTACTTCCCATCTAAGTAGACACATACCTGGGGAGAAGAGATCCAGAGATAAATCTACATCTGTGGAGATGATAACTACATGGAGAACGAAAAAAACAATTCTTTAACTTCCCCTCCTGCCCACCTTCCCAAAACATTCATTGTTCGGGCACAAGAATTATTCTCAGTTTAAGGATTTCCAAACTTAGAAATTGAGGACGGTTTTGACATTGTGCGAGATGTCAAAACTTTGGTCTACTGTTTCTTTAGTGAGTAGTTCATAGATCTATTTCCACGATACTCCTATGACCACACATTTCAGCATGGTCTTCGACATCGGACTCGAATAGAAAGACGGAGGCGCACTTCCGGCAGCAGAAGACTTTATCTAGTTTTAGAGCAGATTTCATATAGTATCCGTTATTGGATATTTGTCTCCCTATAAATACGATGTAATCTAGATCTAGAGGATTATTAGCTAGATTTTTTTGTGTGATTTCCTTTATGCCTTGTGTGAAATTCACTCTCAAGGATTGGTTGTCGATAATCTCTTCAGAGAAGGCCATCATGCCCATTCTCCTCTCCAGCGTCCTCTTCGCCATGCCATACTTACCAGTGCGTGGGTTCACGTTTCTGTACTACATCAAACGGCATGGACCTAACCATGTAACTATCCTAATCGGAACTAGTGGATATAAGCAAAAGATCGCCCTCCGAGAGAATATGCGTATCACCGGCAGAGCTGTCGATGGTAACATATCAGTAGATAGGAATGTGTCCAAATGGGAGTGTGTTTTTAGCAAACCAGCTACTTGATTTGACAGAAAAAGCTTGAAGGACGTGTGCCTGTCCCCCAAGCATGAACTCAAGCACGGCTGTTATGCTGGCACACGAGTACGCTGCATCAAAGGACGCATTTGTCAAGTTACATCAAATCATGTCAACCAACCTGTCAATTCCCTGCTCAGGCAGGTACAACGCCCGGTACGGTGAAAAACAACACCTTCACAACGCCATGATATCCATATCACTTGGTAACTCCTTCGCCGAGTCGGGTATGAAGAGGATAATGGCCATCGAATCTGCCAGCAAGGATGTGCCGTCCGGCTCGTGGGTCAGAGACACCATAGGAAAGGTGCCGGAGCAGGAAGTGAAAGAAAAGGCCAGCTGTGCCCTGCAGTCCACGCTTGAGCAACTCAGAAAATACGGCATATTCAAAACGCCAGTGACAGCCGCTATAGACAAACACAAGGTACCGAGGTATGACCAGAAGCTGGAGCCGTTCCTCACCAGAGGGGAGGAGCATGACAGGGGTACAACCGTATTTGAGACATACATCACGCTCCAGTCAGTAGACGAAGGAGAGCGCGCAATAGATAGCCTGTGAACACGTCGGTCATTTTGACGAGAACCCTGACCTTGTGGAAAAGCTGGTCAAAGGTGCGAGAAATCAGGGAATAAAGCTGGGCCTGCTCCTGATGGACAGGGAGTTCTTCAGTGTTCCGGTGGTGTCCCGGCTAAAGAAGCTGCGGCAGACATTCCTGATGCCATGCAAAAAGACGGCCGCCGGCATCAAGAAGGCCATATTGGAGTACGCTTCAGGGAAACGGGATTAGTACATTTACAGGTACACCATGAAGTCCGGTACCGGGAAGGTGTCGTTCACGCTTGTGATACTGCCAAAAAAGACAGGGTCTAAAAGAATGAAGGCAACAACAGTAATGATGTCTGCAACAGGTACCTTGTGTTTGCAACAAACATCTCCCCGGGTAGGATTCTCTTGAATGTGCACAGGCTGCCGGAGGAGTACCGCAAGCGATGGGGCATAGAGACAGAGGGTATGTATGTCGGACTGGAGCAGTTTCGGCCGAGGATCACCAGCAGGAACCACACACTCCGCCTGATGTACTTCTACTACCCGCTGCTCATGTACAACGCATGGCTCCTCCTTGCAAACCTCATACTTGCTGACAGGATAGCTGCTGCAGTCCTGACGAAGCCGATAATCCATATCCAGCTGATGAAGGGAGTCTTTCACATGCTCGTTGTCAAATCCATGACCGGTCAGGACGAGGATTATGCGTTACACAAGGCAGGTGCTACTTAGGGCGGATGATGTGAAATTGGGAGCACATTCCTATCTACTGAACATATGGTTTTATGGATTTATACGGGCGCTTTCGGTAATGTAACATTTGTTTACACACGAATAAAAGGTAGGTAGATCAATTGTCCATATCTGACGATTTGTAGACTCGGGGCCCTAGCCATACAACAGTGAACACGGCAAAGCCTCCCTGTTAATTGCTCTTTGTGGTTGTCGTGGAAGTGGTCGAAGCCGTTGTCATGGAGGATATGCAAACAAAACCCTTGCTATGGGAGGGACAGCGTCACGAAAAATCAATTGGCTGTCAGCTTGGCAAAGATTAGCACCTCATCATATTTTCTCCTGTGATCCTAGCTGAGATCGTTACCACGTTGCCTCTTGCAAATGCGGCGATTGATGTCAGCTCTTCGGCAGTGGGAACGGATTATTCCAATTATAGCAGTAACTCTTGTCCAATATCGAGTATTGGTTTCGTGCTGATAAGGTCGAAGAACTGCATCAACACACATGTAGTATTTTCCTGAACTCGGGTCCAGCAACTGACCGGTTGCGTACGAACCATGGACGAACCCCCCTGAAAGCGTTGTCTACGTACTGAGGTTTAGGTTCGTGCAGAACAGGTGCAGCTGATAACCCACACAGGACTTCTATTCAAATCTCTCGAAAGCCAGATAACCGACGAAGTATATTCTTCTTTAGGAGCAGGTCATCCTCTCTGGATGAGGTGTCCATACTAGGAAACCAGGCCCATCCTAAAGCTATAGTGCACCCTCATGCACACCTTATAGCTAGAGGGCGGCCATGCTCCAATTAAAAAGAACTACCCCTGTCTCTGGGAGTCACAGATACAATATCGGATTACTCCCGTAATCCTCACATCCCTTCTACCGTGGCTATAATCCGTTTCCTGCAATATTCTGCAAAGCAAGTTCAATTCTACACGTATCGTCTTTGACCCTTGTCCTAAACGGTTCGAGATATGCAATATACCCGGTGACGCAGCTCCGTTCCCGTTTCTTTTCCAACTCCTGACTCATCTGGAAACTATTTCATACAGCGGTCTAGCCCATCTCACCACTCAACTTTTAGCTCTGACCTACAATCGCAGTACTATGCAGTTACGCGAGCTTAC
>DATLXY010000231.1:0-3252 GCA_035575335.1 Nitrososphaera sp.
TCAACGCGCGGCAGCGGAGAAAGCCATCCGGCAGGCGCTGAGTGAGAACAAGTCCGACCTTTCCCTCGAAGCCCTCATCAAGCTGGCACTGCAGAGTCTTAGATAAAAAAACTTAGCAGATGGGCTCTACCTCAATACAGATTTACTGCGCACGGTGGAGGCCATCGCAGTGATTGCCTCATCTCTCGCTCAAGAACAGCGCACACGTTTGTAGACTACGTGAACCCACGCCCATACGTGCTTTACGTATTGACAAGAACGGATAAAAAACACATATTAGGCCAGACACGGACGGAATCCTTTTACCGTGAAGGGGAGACCGATGTTAACCACCAGGTATTTCATCATTGCGGTGCGTGTTGCCTTAGCGGGTGTCTTTCTGTTCAGTGGAGTCGCGAAACTGTTCTCCCCTCAACCAGCCGCAGCGTTCTTCTCCGAGCTTTTTCCTCTCTCCGCGAACATTTCTCTCGCGCTCGTCCTTATCCTCTCGGCTCTGGAGATATTGATCGCGCTCGGACTCTTTCTCTCGTTGAAGCTTCAGGCCGTTTCATTCGTTGCTTCACTCTTCTTGCTCTTCGCTCTTGCCGTGGGATTGTTCCTGGCTGAAGAGGAGACATCCTGCAGATGTTTTGGCGAGTTGATTGAATCGAAGACGGACGAGATGTTCGTGGTCCGTACGCTCGGGGTACTTGCCCTCTCGTTGATTGTTCTCAGGAGCTCTATCTCACACGTTGCTCAGCACAACACGGAAGTTCATGAACAAGCTCAGAACATATCTCTCCGGAAAGAATCTCTATAGCATCATCCTCCACCTCCTGGTGATCGTACTGGCGATTGAGGTGGTTCTGCTGATGAGACAGAACAAGGCGTTGAAAGAAGGGCGCGGATCGGCTGTACAAGAGACGATCAAGGAAGGTGAGATGCTTGAGCTTTCCGGGTTGACGCCGGTGACCGATGGTGGTCAGCCTGATACAACGTTGCACAGACAATTGATTTTCGTCTTTACGACCCGGTGTCCCTTTTGTAAAGAGACCCTTCCCCTCTGGAAATACTTTGCCGATTCGGTAGCCCAGAAAAACAGTGTAGCCGTTCTTGGGATTTCACTCGACCCAATGCAAGAAACGCAAGCCTACCTCACCGAACAGCAGATACGCTTCCCTGTTTTCATTCCGGCGGAGAAGGAAGCATTCTCCAACAAGAACAAGCTCCACAGCGTGCCGCAGACGATTCTTCGCAATTCAGGAGGTATCGTGGAAAAGGTGTGGCGGGGGAGACTGACAGTTGACCAATTCAACGAGGTGGTACAGGCCATCTCGATAATTCACAACCCAACCATCCACAAATAACGCCTGGAGGTGTGTTATGAAGAGAGCTCTTTCTTTGCTGTTTGTTTGCACTATCGTGCTTGTTGCAACTGTCGGGGCAGTTCAAGCTCATTCGCCTGTCTTCTTGCCACAGTGCAGCACAACATGTAGTCCTGATCCAAGCGAGTGCTTCAATCAATCTCAAATCGTATGTTCTTGTATAGATTCTTTGGGTAGGACAATTTCAGTACATTGTGATTGGTGGTGTGATAACGGCTGTGTCGCAGAACCATGAATAGGCCAGGTATTGTTCATATTGGACATTTAATTGATACTAACATTTCCGCCCCCATCAGTATGGGGTGGGAATGTTAATTTTGTTGTCTTTGAGCAATCCACTCGGAAGCTTCCCGTTATCTTTACTTGTGCCATACACGTAGAAAATGAATACAAAGTCCTTGAGAAGATTCTGGCTACTTTCCTCCTTGGTTACTTTCATTGCTAGCAATGGGTGTAATGATTCGATTAATCCCGCCGCACCGTTCAAGCCACAAATGGTAATCTATTCTATCCTCACAACTCAAAGTGACACGCAATTTGTACGTGTGTATACGTCTTACGACCTACCAAAAAACAAGCCAGAGAGTAACCCCAGTGAGCAACCGGTGACAGATGCGACAGTTACTATCTCACAAGGTAGTTCTACGTTTGTCTTCCGCGACACGGTGATGCTTCGAAATGATAGGGGTAGCTACAACAACCCCATCCATCTTTATTATGCACATCCTTTACGAGTTGAAGCAAATCAAACTTATGCGTTGAAGGTTGTTTCTCCCAAGTACGGAACGGCCACCTCTTCTGTCTTGGTACCAAGCGCGACGACGATCAATATTGTCACGGGAAATGTTCTTGAGCGGCCTGCAACAAGAACAACAGATGTTGTGGCTAATTTTATGCCTGCACCTAATGCACGAGCAATTCTCGTCCGCTTTTATATTGTTTTTACCGCTGATAACCCCTGGGAGCCAAATGCTGTACGAAACAAGGAAAAATATTTTGAAGTACCTCTACTCCGTATTGCAACGAATCGAAATCTTGAACAATGCAAGATTCTTTATCCTCTAATAGCAAAACGTGTGACGCAAACACCTCGATTGGGGGCAGACCCACAACCTCTTGGCATTACGTATCCATTTCCCACATACCCTGAGAGTATAGCAGGCATCCAACGTTACCACTTTAATGTCCGCTTCAAGCGAGCCGTTTTTTATCTTGTGCAGTTCGACGACCCGTTCTATAAGTATTATTCCAACGCAAACTTGTTTCGTGACAAATTAGCCATCCGGCTTGATGAACCTCCGGATTATACCAATATCTCGGGAGGCATTGGACTTTTTGCCAGTGTTCGAGTCGACTCTGCTGTCTGGAACCTTCCTGAATCGATTCAAGCATTCATCCCCACGTGGTCTGATCCAATTACCTATTGCAAGCAGGAAGCACCACAAGCAGCACCAAAGTTTGACCCTCTGTCCTGGATGAGACAATGATCTGTCAGTTTATGATTGTAAGGCATGCCTAAGTTTTCAGTTTATATTTTGGTTTGCACGGTGAGCTTGCTCATGTTGGCCTGTGACGATTCCATCAACCTTACCGAACAGCAGATACGCTTCCCTGTTTTCATTCCGGCGGAGCAGGAAGCATTCTCCAACAAGAACAAGCTCCACACGGTGCCGCAGACGATTCTTCGCAATTCAGGAGGTATCGTAGAAAAGGTGTGGCGGGGGAGACTGACAGTTGACCAATTCAACGAAGTGGTACAGGCCATCTCGGAGAGCATCATTCACCAAATCCCATAACTTTATAGGAGGATCTACCATGAAACGCTTTTTCTCTCTACTCTTTGTTGGCATACTGCTCACACTGAGTATTTTGGCTGCCGCTCAGGCGC
>DATLXY010000232.1:0-2966 GCA_035575335.1 Nitrososphaera sp.
GCGCTCGTGTGTTGGTATCGCTTGACGGCTCGGAAGGCCGCCTCTCAAAGCCATACAAGATGAGCAAGGCTGCCGAGTATGCAGAGATGAACCCTGACTCATTCCTGCTCCAGCCTGAGGGCTACAACCCATCGGGATCGTTCAAGGACAACGGAATGTCTACTGCCGTTACACACGCAAAGTTGCTCGGAGTTAAGAGGATAATCTGCGCGTCCACTGGCAACACGTCTGCTTCTGCCGCGATGTATGCGGCCAATGAAAACATGGAATGTGACGTGTATATCCCAAAGGGAGAAATTGCACCCGGTAAGCTTGGGCAGGCCTTTCAGTTCGGAGCACAGGTGGTCCAAGTTGAAGGAAACTTTGACGACGCTCTCGCTGCGTCACTCAAGAATGCAAAGGAGACTGGCGGCTACACCGTCAATTCTGTGAATCCATTTCGACTTGAAGGTCAAAAGACCATTGTCTACAGAGTCCTAGAACACCTTGATTGGAATCCTCCCGATTGGATAGTCTATCCCGGCGGAGCACTGGGGAACACTTCAAGCTGCGGCAAATGCCTTATGGAACTGTACGAGTGGGGCTGGATCAAGAAGATTCCGCGTATGGCTATAGTCAACGCAGAGGGAGCGAACACGCTCTATGAGCTCTACAACGGCTTATTTGAGGGCAAACGGCTCACTTGGAATGGCGGTAGGCCAGATCTCGAAATGGTTGACCGCTATTATGCTCACCTTGATGCGAAAGGCATCCGACCAAAGACGCGTGCAACCGCGATCCAGATTGGTAAACCAGCCAACATTGTCAAGGCATTGCGTGCTCTGGACTTTACAAATGGGGTCGTTGTTCAGGTAAGCGATAAGGAGATGATGGATGGCATGTCTATAGTAGGACTGAATGGCTTTGATTGCGAAATGGCTTCTGGCGCCGTCCCTGCAGGTGTGAGAAAGCTCCGCAGAGAGGGTGTGATCAAGCGTGATGATGTGGTTGTCGGAATACTTACCGGAAGACAAAAAGATCCTTCCCTATCAGTAGAATATCATACCAATCCTGCCAACATGTTTGCTAGGCCTCCCACTAGTCGCTAACCATAGAACACTCAAACTAGGCTCATTAAGGCGTAACAGCAATGACGTGATTTGGCTTTATTGGTATTGAGGTAGATACTTGCTGCAGTTCCTACTGAGCCTGAATGTTTACTCCAACCGGTAACTGTAAAGACCACCAGACTAAAGAGATATCTCTCAATTAGACTTTTGTTCCATACGTGTGATGCCGAGGCATTTGAGCCTAAATGTATTTTAATATATTACCCACCGTATGTATTTGCTCATACATATGATAGTATAATGATATTAATGATGTCATATGGCTAGTACTATGAATAATAGCATTATCTTCATAGCGATATGATGAAGATGATTTTTGGGCTGTAATTTTTTGCCGGCAGCAAGTATCTGCCTTTATTGCACACGATCAAGCACAAAGTCAACACTAAGGGCGGTCAGAGCTGGCAACAGTATTGAGCAAAAACGTCTACTGTGACGCCTTCTTGAGAGCAGATAGCATGGCATTGGCCTTGTGCTCAGTTTCCGCCCATTCGCGCTCTGGATCAGAATCCATGACGATACCAGCTCCGGACTCGATGTACGCTTTGTTGCCGTTTATGAAAACGGATCTTATTGTAATGGCAAAATCCGCTGACCCGTTGAAGGAAAAGTATCCAAGGGCCCCCGCGTATGGTCCTCTCAGTGTCGGCTCAAGCTCGTCTATCACTTCCATGGCACGGACTTTGGGAGCGCCCGAGACCGTCCCCGCAGGAAATACTGCCCTCAACGCATCATACGAGTCATAACCTTTTTGCAATGTTCCCACCACGTGAGAAACAATATGTTGGACATGGCTAAAGCGCTTGACCGTCATTAGCTCGCTGACTCTTACAGTACCGAATTTGCATACTCTCCCTATATCGTTTCTTGCCAAGTCTACTAGCATCGTGTGTTCTGCCAGCTCTTTTTCATCGTTGAGAAGATCTTGGCGCAGCTCTTCGTTTCTTGTTTCATCTGCTACCACCGGCCTTGTTCCTGCGATCGGAAATGTTTCTACATTGTCTTTTGTTACACGGACTAGCATCTCTGGGCTTGAGCCGATAATGCACCGACTGGACATTCTAAGGAGGTACATATAAGGTGAGGGATTGATTTCACGGAGGCTTTCGTAAAGGTTGATCATGCTGCCACTGACCTTGAAGTTTATGCTCTTAGCAAGCACAACTTGAAAGACGTCGCCCTTATAGACATAGTGTTTTGCTTTTTCTACCATTTTGACAAAGCGCTGTTTTGTCATGTTCCTGCGCGGAGTCGAATATGAAAAGCGCTGTTTCTTGTTGTTCACATCTGCGATCTTTTTCTCTATTTCTTCCAAGCGCGATTTACCCAAGAAAAAATAGTACGCCTGGTTTTCCTTGTGATTGTACAATATCCCGTCCTGGTAAATGCCAAATTCGAGCAGGGGAAAAGCGCTGCTTTTCTTTCCTTTTACCGGCAGGTTCTCCCAGAATCGCACGACGTCATAATTGATGTATCCTACTGCGCCACCTATGTATCGAAACCGATCATCATTTACTGTTGGCATCAATTCTCTCAACTGTGCAAGTGGCTCAGTAACAGGCGAGCTCTGGACGACCTCGCCTTTCCTATCCCGAACAACAAATCTTCTTGAATTACATGTTACTGTAACCTCTGGATCAAAACCTATGACCGACATCTCCGCAAGTTCTTTCGGCCCGATAAGCGATTCTAGGATGAATACTTTATCATATAAAGAATAGATCTTCTTGAAAAGTTCAAACTGATTCTCAGATGTGGCTAGTTTACGGATCTGGACTGAGTTGCCAGCAAGCTGGCCAAAAGTAACCACCTTTTCTCAATTTCTCCTAGCCTTTCGGACTATGTGCACCTTAAATA
>DATLXY010000233.1:0-3860 GCA_035575335.1 Nitrososphaera sp.
CGTGGCATTCATGGGCGCTCTGGCATACGTAGTCAGAGTGTATGCGCGTCTGGTAGAGCTTGGTGCAGAAACCCCTGCGAAGAACCCGTATGTAGCCGAGATGTACAAGCTGGCGCTTGAAGGCAAGCTGTACAGCAGGTCAATTCCTTAGGTATCAGCATCCGCGAAAACAATTGCTGGAAGGTCGAGATCATTTTTATTCCCATATGTTTCGGCCTCCATCGCCCAACAAACATCACACTCCATGAAACCGTTGTTAAACAGCAATCTAAGAACGCCTACATCATAGAAAGAAGCCTCTCAGTATCTACTAAATGTTAAAATACTCACAGCCAGTTAGGCATGACAGCTCGGGATGACGGGGAGGGTTATACTTGGCCGGTCTGGTATCGTGGTGCAGCAGGACGACGGTGCGACGATAGCACTCGACCCGTCCCACCCAGTTGATTGTGATTTCACTTTTGTTTCTCACGCGCATGTTGATCACTTGCACAAGCGCGGCAGAAAAAACATCAAAACAAGAATACTTGCTTCAAGAGAAACTACATTCATCGCTCATGGTCGAGGTTACGAAATTGCCGACGCCGCCGAAGAGTATGAGGGCTTTCAGCTAGTTGACACCGGCCACATACTGGGTTCGCGCGGCCTTTTGATAGGGGAAGGCGATGTCTACTACACCGGTGACATCTCTGTCAGAGAGCGGGCGTTCATGAAGGGTGCAAAAATGCCACGTGCAAGAACGTTGATAATCGAATCTACTTTTGGCAGGCCTGAATACATTTTCCCGGAAATTTCAGAAGTAACGCATAGGACAAACAAGATAATTTCCGAAATGTATGACCTCGGCAAGCCGGTCATCCTGATGGGCTATAGTCTAGGTAAGGCACAGCTTCTGACTAGGTTGTTTAGTCACTGGGATCCGATAATTCACGATTCGGTACACAAGATAAACTCTGTCTATTCTGAACTTGGAGTGGAGCTGTCAAGTGACACAACCATCACTCATTCGCAGGCTCAGGAGATGGGGGTCATCTCGAGGAGGCCGTGGGTCATGGTCGCACCGCTGATGTCCGGCCGCAGCGCGTTTGTCAAGGAAATGAAAGAGAAGTACGGAGCGATCACGATAGGTTTCAGCGGCTGGGCAATCGGCAACAAGTACCGCTATATGACGGGACTCGATTACGTAATGCCGCTGTCGGACCATTGCGACTACGAAGAGCTGGTGTCTGCAGTGAAGAGGTGTAGACCGGACAAAGTATACACATTCCACGGATTCGCGACAGAGTTTGCCGAGTCACTCTGTGAAATGGGTTTTGATGCCGAACCGGTCTACAACATCGTCAACGGGCGCGACAAGAAGGCGGGAAAGACCGTATCACTGGACTCGTTCAGGTAGTGAGAATTTGCACGTTATCCTTTCTTATTGACTAATATATCTTTTCCAAGAGACGCTAAATTTGCGTTTTTTGACCATGTTAGTGTTAGCATGATTCGCCAATACTTTCTAGAGCGAGCAAATGGATAATCGGTATTAAATTATGACATATTCATGTGCGCATACCACAGGCTGTACTATTTTTTCTCATACAAGGATTTGGTTTGGCGCAAAAACATCAAGTAGAATCTGGTTGTGTATAAAGTGTTCCGGCCGTACAAAGTCCGGAATGGAATCCTCACTCGTGGTTCTTATTCTTTACTTCTTCTGCTGGTCTCTAAAGTATGGGATTACCTTAGTGCCAAACAGCTCGATGTTCTTGAAGTATCCTTCTCCCCAGAAGCGTATGATAAAGTGGTTCGTTCCGGCCTTGATGAACCGCTCCAGCATCGCGATCACGTCGTCTGGTTTGCCGACACCTATGGCAGAGCGAGCTACGCTGTCTGGTATCTTCATGGCGGCGCGCTTCATCTGTTCCATTAGCTCAGGCTTGTTCATGGCATATTCGGTGAAGTACTTGCGAAAATCAAATTCCGAGTCCTGCTCTATGTTGTGAACCTTGAGAAGTTCGGGCTTGAATAGACTCACCTTGACCGCGTTTTTCATTTTGTTCCATGCCTCCTCGCCATCGTCTGTAAAGTAGACGTCAACGTCGTTCGCAAACTGGAAGTTTGTAAGATCCCTCCCTAGCTTCTTGGCATGATCACGGATAACATTTGCATGGTATTTGAAGAGCTCGGGCGTGTAGCCTATTGGGATCCAGCCGTCGCCATAAGTAGCGCATAGTTCCAGTGTCTTTGGTGCTCCAGCCGCGATATAGACTGGCGGCCTTGGCTTTCGGATGCTTTTGGCCTGTAGACATGCATTGATCAGTTTATAGTATTGGCCGTTGTAGCTGACACGGTGATCCGGATCAGATTCAAAGAGCCGCTCAATGACCTCAAGCTGTTCCTTGAACTTGGTTACCGGCTTTGAAAACTCGATCCCGAAATCGACTACGTTCTGGGCCTCGCCAGCACCGATACCGAGTATGCCCCTCCCTAGGGTTATACGGTCGAGCGTTATTGCAGCAAGAGCGATTGCGGACGGGTGCCTTCGGATTGCGTCGGTGACACATGTTCCAAGCTCCACGTTCCTCGTAATGGCCCCGAGAGCTGCAAGCATGAGCCATGCATCGTTGACGATGGCGTTCTTCCACTGTGGCACATTTGAATGATCCATGGCCCAGATCGAGTCATATCCAAGTCTGTCTGCCATCTGAGCAGCAGTCATGATCTGTTGTTCGTCCAGCCCAAGGCGGGCTACATTAAGTCCCTGCGTAAATCCGAATTTCACCCTCAAAGTGCAAATCCTCCGAATACGAAATAGCGATCAATACTCATTTTACACTAAACAATCCGGATGCTGTATTTTAAGTCTTTGACTCCGGGAACCGCTTTTTCTCATGCCAGATTTGTCAATATAATATATTCAAACTGTCAATACTGCTTGAATCACCATGTAAAATCTAAAGCGCGTAATTCCTCTCCAAATGCTTGGAAGCAAGGACGGTGTCGACGAAAAATTCATGGGGATTATAGATGACTTGGTGGTCATGTCCGAGAACGACTCCGAACTTGCCGAGGGACTCAAGTGGATAGATGCTCAGTCGCAAAAGAACGGTATCACTTTCTACGAGATGGCCATGATGATCCTGAGAAAGCACATCGCAGAAAGAAGAGCTAGAGATTGGATGAGAAACAGGGTCAACCGGTGGTAGTAATAGCCGAGCGAACGATCCTGTTTACTGCTTCTAGGATTGAATTAATTATCTTTCGGTTTTGTTGCACATTGAGATGCAGTTAGACCGGGAGTAATATCTTATGCAACATGTAAGATTATTTGAATTTAAGTAGCCCCTTCAACATAGCGGAACAAGCCCATCTGTATGAAACGATAGCTCATATCTTAACATGGGTCCTTTCAGAATTGTGTGCCAAGATATAACCAACCTGTTACTGTAAACTCTTTCGCGCGATGAGCTAACGTCACCAAAGAGTCCTTCATAGGTGATTACCACCTTATACGATCCGGGCTGATCCAAGCTGAGGGTAAACGTTGTTCCATCCCGCGGAAGATCATATAAGAAGAAGAAACGCACATCTCCTCCACATGTCGGAGTCTCGTAATAGAGTGGGTGTTCGAAATCTGTCTGGCTTACTCCTACAACAGATACCTGAGTTTCCGCGCATTGTCTCGCAAATCCACTAATCGTCACAGAAAACGCTATTTCTTAGTTTAGATGAAAAAATCTCTTCGTAGGTAAACTCTTCTAGGTCTTCTACGGCTGGTACAGCAGCAGCGGCACCTGTCCTGACTGCCTGTACTGACACCATAGCTGCCTCACCCCGGATTGGCTGACATTCTGGAGCCGCGCTACGTCGCT
>DATLXY010000234.1:0-6760 GCA_035575335.1 Nitrososphaera sp.
TTATCAATTTGCGGGCAAGTCGAACTGTTTTTCTGCGGTTCGATAGGTGGCTTACAGCTTGGATGCCGAACAGAATACCATAATCTGATGAGCATATTTCTTTTGGGCTGACGGCATCCTCATGGCGTTCGCTATCCGACGGCCAGATTAATAGCGTACGTAGTTTAACGCAACTAAGCGGACTGGGTTTTGAAATCCTATAAAATGACAAGATTTCGGTCTGCGGTAAGCGGCGTGGAGCTTCTCAATTTCCCATACTCGTCATAAACACCGATGTTATTTTCATAGAAAAATTATTTCTAGAACCTTACCTCTTGAACTGATGCAGATATCCGGTAAAATTTGCCTTTATGGCTGAAAGTGCTAGTCGTGTTGCTGCTTTTCTTAATTTTTCGATAATACCCTCCTCCTGCATGAACATATCCAGCGACCTTGTCACCGAGAACATTTCTCAAGCGATGTGTTTGAAAATCAGCGACAATTATTTCACCCAGGATCGCTTCTAGCTCTGAATCCCTTTCGTTAACAATGGTGAAAGTATCTTTATCAATATGTGCGGCATTGTTCATTTTTGGTTTCTTAATTTTCAATCTGCTCTACTCTCCCCCAAATATTGCCAATATAGCGCGCTGGCTAAGATTTTCCTCCCATTATTTTGCGACGATGACATTCCTCCCACCCCAATACATTCTGTCATTTTCGACTCCTCTTATCAGAGTAAAAAATTTCTTCAGGCAAAAAGAGATCCTGAACATCACTTGGCAAAGACTCATGATCTAGCGTAGCCTTTCCTAACGTAAAATCCTTCAGGAAGTCGTCCCCTACTATTTCTGCGAGTCTTTTGGTAGGGCATACATACATCTCGTATACCCAATTTGGACAAGTAGGTCTTACGTATGTATAGTTCTCTGTAAGCTTGAGCGTAAAGTACCATGCCATTCCTTCCCGTAGCTGGTGCGGATGGTTCCTGTTGATGATGCCATGAATCAGTTCATGAAGGTAATGACCATACTTTGCGACATCGCATCTTATCACAATTTCTTGAAGCCTATAATCAGTCATCCCTACGAATCCTGTATCGCTGTAAATGGAGCCTTCAGCTGTTCCATTTCTTCGAGAGATAACCTGTACTTCCATTTCCCAGCTTCCCCTGCAAATCAAGATATCAAATGTGGTTACAATTCCAAAGTACTTGTCGATGGTATCATTCGCAATCTTGACTAACGATGAGATTTTCTGAACTGTCTCACTGCTTAAATCTGTTAGAAAATTTATTGCCAATTTCTGCGACATTCGTCTGTCATCAATGAGCACCAAGTCAAATAAAGCAGGTGCATAATTATCATCTGAATTTCTCGCAATAAATAGTTACTCTAGGTTTATATCAAATGGAAACCACGAAAATGAATTTCCAGTACATGTTTTTTGGATCTTATGAAATCAACATTGCAAAGGAATCATCTTTTTGGTTGACATGAACAAACTACCAGCTGTGCCACTAGTAATTCGACCTCAGGAGCATTATATCGCCCTAATTGTTTTCATCACACAAGCGATGGATGAATATTTATTGCTGTACATATGCTTCTTAACACGGTTCCCTACCTATGGCTCAACTTGAAACAAGACCTCCAGTGATGAAACAATTGCCAGAATAGAGGTAGCATCATAAACCACGACTCATTATTGCAAACAATGCAACAAGTTACATATCAAGAAAAATTTGAGGGCTTGATACTCCATGAATAATAGAAAAAACGGATTCTTTATTCTGGATCGACGTTGCGGCCTGTAGGCACATATGTCTTTCTATCTTGAGAACCTCCGAAACATCATCATTATTATTATATTTGCAGTGATCACATAAAATATCCAGGCCAGCAGCGTGGTGAACATTGCGGCCTGATATGGAGCTACCACGTTTAACTGCAAAAAAGCATAAATCGAAGTAAACTTTACAATCATGTAAACTACTTCGGAGATTCCCATAGCGGCAATTATCCTCTTAACGTCGCGCCTGAACCTAGTAGAGTCCTTTTTGCCGGTTTCCGTATTAACATACGTGTTTCTGTTATCAATCAAGAACATGGTCATGAATGTTGCAAGGTACACACCTGTGTCAGTCATTATCGAAAGAATTGAAATGATAATGTTGTTGTCTGTGAGCCGCTCAGCAGAGTACTGAACAACTAATGCATCGGCAACAAAGGCAGAAATGGCGGCAATTATGATATTCTTATTGAATAGGATAATCTCCCTATATTTTGCATAGAATTGATTGAACATATGAACTCCCTTCCGCGCACAGGTGCTTCGAAATTTCACCCTTTCCTTTCTTTCCTCTCTTATCTGACGCAATTATTAATTTGATTCGCAATCAAATTTTTGGGCGAAAGTACAACAGGAATTAATCAGTCTGTACTAGCTTCCAAATCCCGTTGAGTGCAGGATATTTCTTTCTGTTCGATCGAATGTTCCCTTATTGTTCAATAATCCTCTCGATAATCCAATGAGAATAGCAGGCATATTCCAAGTATGCTCAAGGCAAGGAAGTTTGCAACATCGGTTTCCATACCTTCTTTGCTGCAGCCTTTTGCTCAAAGAATTATGGTGACAGGCGTCAAGAACAGGCTTGCCAATTAGGTGAATATTGGTTAGGGCATGGCAATATGTGGCAGTTGTTCATAGTAGCACTGTTTCCCATCACTATTATGTCCATTTGGATGGTATTTTCTTGCAACTTGTTTGTTGATGATAGTGGAATCCCCATCTGTGAATCTGGTCTTATAGCGGTAAACTTGGTGTAAGCTAGAAGTATTCTTCCAAGTCTACAAATGTTACCATCCCCACAGATCTTGCTGATGTTTAGCAATAATACAATATTCATGATAATTTCGCGTTTCTTGTATATTTTGAAGCCGTCTTGGCTATTTGTGAGATAAGATGTACGATCCTTTCGTATCGCTGTTGTGTTCATTAATTGTTGAAGCAACGGCCCTTATCAAGAAATCCGGACTTGCCATAAAAGAGACCTAGATCCGTACGAAGGCCATCTTCGACTTGTTTCTCGCGATCCTCTTGTAAGCCAAACAATAACCAATTAATGACAGTACCTTAAAAAAGGGTAAAAATGTACCCAGAGCGACGATGTTAGAAGGAACCAGACCACTGTTTAGGGCGGGATCTTTCGAATTTCAGACAAGGCACCTGCTGGTGATCGCAGTGCTTGCCCTTGCATTCACTTCAGCGCTCATCATGAGGTTCTACCCAGTAAAATATGGATTTTACCTCAACGAGTTTGACCCGTACTTTGACTACCGCGCCACCAAGTACATCGTAGACAATGGTCTGGACGCATACTGGCAGTGGCATGACACTATGTCATGGTACCCCGAAGGTAGACCCATTCCAGAAACTTCCCAGTCGGGCTTGCATATCACGACGGCATTCCTATACTCGATATTTGGCAGCGGAAGCGACCTGTTGGACTTTACTATAGTATTCCCCGCAGTAATAGGCTCTCTGACAGTGGTCGCCCTATTCGCACTTGTTAGAGTGCTTGGCAACACAACGGCAGGCCTGTTCTCGGCGCTGCTGCTTGCATTCAGCCCATCTATAATCCAGAGAGGCAACTTGGGATGGTTCAAGTCCGAGCCGCTAGGCCTCTTTTTTGGCATCATCGCAGCATACCTTTTCATTTCTGCAATAAAGCATAACGAGATCAAGTTTGCTATACCCAAGGCAGTTGTAGGAGGACTGATTCTCGGCCTAGCAAACGCCTCATGGGGAGGCATCCAGTATTTTAGCATCCCAATAGCGATCTTTTTCGTTGCGTTGCCCTTCTTTAGAAGGGATCTAACGATCCCGATGTATGTTGCAATAGCATTCACAGTATTCACCATGATAAGCGCGGGTGCTTTCCCAAGACCAGGCATCGAATTTGTTCTTGGACTCCCCGGCCTTGCAATGATGGGAGCAGCAATCTTCCTAATCATCGCGAACTTTTTGAAAAAGTTCGGCGGGCCACAAAAACAACTTCGCAATACATCATTCTTGCTTATTGCCTTTGTAGTGGGTGCGATAGGTATAGTTGCCGGAGGAGCATACATATCTCCAACTTTTAGATACATTAACGCAATAAACCCATTCATCGGTGCCGAGAATCCTCTTGTAGAATCTGTTGCCGAGCACTTTACGCCCACAGTGGCTGACTACTTCGTCGACTTTTCCGTACTCCTGATGTTCGCAGGGCTTGGTGCTTGGCTTGCGTTCAAACGCAGAGATGATGTGTCAATATTTGCACTGATACTCGGCATAACCGGTGTGTATGTCAGTGCAACTTTCGCTAGGTTGCTCGTTTTTGCATCGATAGGAATCATTGTCCTTTCAGCTCTGGGTCTATACGAGGTGACTCGCAGCATGATGGCATACAGAGAAGCAACTGCTACTCCATCCACAGCTCACAAGCCGATGGCGGCCACAAGAGAAGAGAGGAGAAAGATCGAGTTTGCCAACAGAGCCCACTCTACTTCAGGAAAGGGAGTAAAGATAGCATATGTCGTAGTCACAATCATGATGCTTTCGCTCCCGATGTTCTATCCGTTTAACTCCAACTGGCTGAGCTCCGCAGATATTCCTGCTGCGATTGCAAACGGTGGTACAGGCTACAGGATGCAGACTGATGACTGGGTTGATGCCATGGAATGGATCGAGCAGAACACAGAAGAGGATGCCGTGATCGCGTCATGGTGGGACTATGGTTACTGGATTACTACGCTTGGCAACAGGACGACACTTGCAGATAACGCGACGCTCAACTCGACACGCATCGCAACATTAGCCAAGATGTTTATTTCTGACGAGCAGTCAGGCTTGAAGATCGCCCAAGACCTCCAAGCTGATTATATTTTGGTATATGTTGTTGGTCAAGTGCGATTCCTGGGAGACGCCAACACGACTGATGGTACTACGGAGCGGGTTCCTCTCTATAGCCTCGGTCAGGGCGGAGATGAAAGCAAGAAACAATGGTTCATGAGGATCGGTGGATTCGACGAAACTCGTTATATCGAGCGCGATGGCTTCACTCCAAAGCCAGAGTTCTGGAACAATACGCTCCTTGGCAAGCTCTTCCCATTCGAGCCGGCATCGTACATCGCATTTGGGGCCGGAGGTACCATCCAGAATGTCCGGAATGTAACTCAAGGCTGGACAGACGGATTCACAGGCATCTACATGCAGTCTGTCAAATATCCTGCTGACGGCGGAGACGACCAACCACTACATCTGGTCTATGCTTCGCCCAGCTTTGAAAATAAGGAGAACATCCTCTTCGGAGTATTCATCTATAAAGTCAATCACGACTATGTTCCAACGCCAGAAGGCGATCCATATGCAGCACCAGAGCCATCCCGGCCAACTGCAGATATGACACCTTCAAACGAAATTGCAATCATCAACACAACTCAAGGAATGATAGAGATTGAGTTCTTCCCTAATGCGGCTCCGAACCATGTCGAGAACTTTATCGAACTCGCCAGCGAGGGCTTTTACAACGGAACACTCTTCCACAGGATTGTTCCGGGATTTGTTATACAGGGAGGCGACCCCAACACCAAAGGCGACGACAGCGACAGGAACACTTGGGGACAGGGAGGACCTGGCTATACACTGGCCGAAGAATTCAACGATATCCCGCATGAAAGAGGCATCGTGTCGATGGCGAGATCAGCAGACCCAAACAGCGCCGGTTCTCAGTTCTTCATAGTCCTTGATGAGAATGAGGCTACTAGAGCCCTAGACGGGCGTTATACAGTGTTTGGCAGGGTGATAAACGGCATGGATGTCGTAGACGAAATAGCCAGCCTTCAGACAGTCGGAGGAACAGGGCCAAACAGGGAGCAGCCTGTTGACATAGAGCAGGCGAGAATTCTGTCAATCGAGATAGTTGAAAGATAGTACCGCATAGCACCTCTACCCTTTATCCCACTCATTTTATCATAAAAACGTAACAGTTCAGAAAGATATAATATATTAAATACCATAAATTGGCGGTATTGGTAAACAGGGCGGATTGGGTCAGAAGACGATGGCTCGACTTTAGGCAAGGCCACAGTGTTTACCTGATATTCTTAATGACATTCGCTAATTTCGTCACAATACAGTTCGCATTGCTCATAGACAGAATTCCAGAATTGAAAACGATTTTTCCTAATCTTTGGATTTTCGCGGCTTTATTCGTTGCAGGATATGTGCCACTTGCGATCGTGATTGGCTATTGGCATAGAAAAAGCCAGTGGAAAATAGAACAAGAGGCAATGTTTAATGAAAATGTTGTTCAAGCACGTCTTTGGCTCTTCATGCTAGAATTGATTGACGGGACAGTTACAGAAGAAGAGAAAAAGAGAGTACGGACTATGCTAATGCAGATCATAAAGAAGAACGCCGCGAGTAAGAATGAAACGAGTTCGGAAGATAGATCGAAACTATTGAAACAGCAAAAAGACAATAACGAGTAATCTAACACTTATAGTGCCAAATATAGTAAATTGCTTCTTTTTTGCTTCAATGGAATTATACTAAGAACCTATTCGGAAAAGTAGTCCAAGTTAGTTGAGTAGCTAACATAACATATTTGGGTCAGCAAAGCTAACTGTGGCTGCATTACCTTTTACTACAGCTTGGTATCAGGAATTGCAGGAGTTGTTGGCTGTCTGTACGAAGTACCGGCTGTCTTGTGGGAGCGGATAGTGCCATTGCTGCC
>DATLXY010000235.1:0-6205 GCA_035575335.1 Nitrososphaera sp.
ATCCTTTCTAATTTATTTACATCCAACAAAATCAGTTGTTATACATTGGAGTTAAGATTTTCCAGAAATAGCATGCGTTGTTGGCCTTGGCGGCTGCAATTGCCGTATCTCAATTATTTCATACGAGTATTCAAGCTTCACTTCAGACGAGATCCTCAGAATAGCAGCTAACTACATCAGATCCAATGCAAGAATTCAAGTGCGAGATCTAGAGAATGTATTTGTTAACAGGATAGATTTGGTTTCTACAAACCTCCAGATAATTGCGAGTTCTGCGTCTATGCAAAATAGTCAGTTTGAACGTGCCAAAGTATTGTTTGATACGATTGAGAACGCGACTAATGGCTTGACCAATTCTTACATGTGGCTTGACCACGAGAGCAAGATGGTATGGCCCAGTAACATCAGCCAGACAGCATTTCAGGAATTCGGAAGGACTTACCGGAGCCACAGGCCATGCTTTGTCGAATCCACAAGCAAGCATGAAAGGTACTACAGTAGGCAATAGACTCCAACGATAACACCATTACAAGAATCCATATTTCATACCCCGTAAAAGCTGAAGTGAATGCGACTTTCTAGGAGAAGTTGTTACCGTAATTAGGCTTGAAACGTTTGGAAATTTTTTGCAGGGTCAGCTATCACCTGATACCCAAACTCCATTCGAATGGCGAACCGAAACGGCATGATACTGTATTCCAATTCTCCACTTATGATAGGTCAGGATGTCTACCGGTCAGAATTTCAGGCCCGTCTGCCATCAGCACTGAAAGATTCTCTTCCTACATTTGCCAGTAAGTCAATCGAAGGAGAATCTAGCCTACAGGACTTTTCGCTTAGAAATGAACCCATCACCATCGCTTACCAACCCATTATGCTCGAGAGCAATTTGGTACGCTGTATGTAATGTCACCACACCAGTCCACCTCCAACGTAGAGGCTCTAGTAAAGCAGCAAAGGAATTTCAAAATGGTTCTAACGGTTGTCATAAGCGCCGCGGCTGTTGGCGTTGCCGCACTTGGAACATCAAGCTGATCCAGAGTGTAGATGCCAGAACTTTAGAATTGCGCTTACAGACAGATGAGTTGAAAAAACTAATGATTCACTTCAGCCGCAAACGAACAACTAAAGATTCACGACGGGATGCAGAAAGAGTTCATCAATTTTACTGCTCACCAGCTCGCTAGTCTGACATAGGCGATCCTTGGGTATGCAGAACTGTTGCAGATGGATACCGGTGAAATTGACTGGATCGTAGAGACGACCCACCGCCATTCCGTTAGGCTGCAGCGGCTCACTAACGACATACTGGACGTAACGAGAATAGAAAGCGAAGCGTTGATTCTAGACATGGAAAAATTCAAGAGAAGTTGCCGAAGGCGTGCTGCAGCAGATAGATAACCAGCTCTGAAGCGCCAACGTCAGGGTCGAATGCAAACCAATGTACATCTTTGTAAAAGATGCAGTGGAAGGACAACATAGGTTCTGGCAAACCTGCCAGACAATGCCGTCCAGTTCACAAAGAACGTGACCGTTACGACATCCGTTGAAAGGAGGAACCGTAATGCAATAATTGCAGCCCAAGACAGCGGGTCTGGAATTGATCCAGTTCATGCCAAGGCACTTTAGTAGGTTTGCGACAAAGTCGGATAAGTGGACAGGGCTTGGATTGCTCATTTCAAGAAGCATCATCGAAGCACACGAAGGCAGGATCTGGTGTTCAAACAATTCAAACAGCAAAGGCGCGACATTTGTGTTCAGTTTGCCAGCGCTATAACCCAGCATTATGATGACTGCCTGTTTGATGGTACGCTAGCTTATATGACCAGTTTGCTGTACGATATTGGAATCGCCTACACGTTTGTTCCTCGGGTGGCTGCCGATTCAACCAATTTGCGGGCAGTATGGCAATCACCCGGCCATTTTGCCCGTTACCAACCCTTTCAAGGAAAGGTCGTGTAGAGAAAATGCAAGACGCAGGACTTGCCAATCATCGAGATAGCTTCGTCTACATGATCATAAGTTCTTGATTATGGGCTTGGGGTGTTCCGGAACTTAAGCTCGCCACTGTGGCTTATGTTATTCTGGAGTGTATCTGTGCTATCCTTCGAACCTTCTGTGTCCCGATGAGTGTATTTATGGCTCGCTCACCACCCTTGAGATCATATCCTTTAGTACATTTTACGAGTCGTATTTGTGTATAGCATAGTGTAGTAGGATCAGCCTGTCGTTGGTAGATAGCCTATTTGACATCTTTGTCGTTAAAGGCGAGCCGCCAGCAATAATAAAGTTTCAACTGCTTTCCTATCTTTCTCAGCCTCCTTGCAAGACCAACAGTAGAGCATAGCTGACGGCACCGTCAAGACCTGTGCAAAAGAAACTGCGTGGTGAAATATGATAGAAGACTCCTGATGGGGACATCTGATCTCCCCAAATCCATATTGTGATAGTCATCGCATGATTTCTCCCGGGAATTTGTCCACGTTTAGAGCGAGAGAAGCGCACCAGAGAGGAGAAATTCATGACGGAAAAGTGCGAAGTTGACCTCGAATCTTGTTACATTATGCTTATGCATAATGGAGATCTAAAGACCTGCGCCTTGTTTGGATCCCCGCTGGCTTACGAGCTTATCAGCACCGGATCAGCCCTTATCTACATCACCGGTCTTATAGGGTTCGTAGCGTGGCTTGGGCGCAGCAAGGGAAGGAGAGCCAAGGACAGTACCCGCAAGGCAGAAACAGCGCGACTTTACAATTGTAAAGGTTCTTGATTATATAACCGTCCGTCTAGAAGTCTTACAGTGACCAAGAGGACCCTAGTAAAGATAGGAGGAATGCATTGCGCTGGATGCGTCAATTCAATCCAGCGAAGAATTTCGACTATCGATGGTATAAGCAAGGTTGAGGTCAACTTAGCGAATGAAAAAGCAGTGCTTGAATATGATCCTGCCAAAGTGAGAATAGAAGTCATCGAGAAGGCCATAGCAGAGATAGGCTACCGCATAGTGTATGAAAGGGTAAACCTCGGAGTCGAAGGAATCACCGATCTGACAGATGCCAGAAGGCTTGAGCAAAACCTTGGTCAGATGGAGGGGGTAAGGTCGGTCGCTGTCAACTATGCTAGCTCGCAGGTAGGCGTGGAATACAATCCTGCCCTCATATCGCTGGCGGACATCAGGAGAAAAATAACAGACAGCGGATACAAGGTTCAGAGCGAGACTGCACAGACAAGTGGAGGACAGGACATCGAGGCAAGAAAATTGAGAGACCTATTCCTGCTTGGCCTTGTGTTCACGGTGCCAGTCGTCCTTTTTAGTTACCCGGAGGTTTTCAGCTTTGTCCCGCTAGCAGGAAGCAATGTTTCCGCATACATCGCCTTTGCGGCTGCCGGTATAGTACAATTTGTGACTGGTAGCAGGTTCTACATAGGCGCTCTAAGAATCGCCAGGCTGAGATCCGCCAACATGGACACGCTCATAGTCCTAGGAACAACCACCGCGTTTGTTTACAGTGCAGTCAACACCTTCCCCGTTGCAAACTGGCATGCGATATACTATGACGCCTCGGCGCTTGTAATCACGTTTATTATACTTGGCAAGTATCTGGAAATCAAGACAAAGGGTAAGACAAGTTCGCTAATACGCAAGATGCTGGAGTTACAACCAAAGACAGCCAGAGTCAAGAAATCTGACGGAAGCGAGGTTGAGACTCCGATTGAGCTCATCCAAGTTGGAGACGTTGTTATAGTCCGTCCAGGAGAACGCATACCAGTCGATTCCACTGTTGTTCAAGGGGAATCTGCAGTGGACGAGTCGATGGTAACTGGAGAGTCTATCCCGGTGCACAAGGAACCAGGTGACGGGGTCATAGCAGGGACAGTGAACAGAGAGGGAATGTTGTTAGTCAAGGCAACAAGATTAGGCTCTGACTCGTTTCTTTCACAGATCGTTAGGCTAGTTGAAGATGCAATTGGCAAGAAGCCGCCGATGCAGAAATTGGTAGACAGGGTCGCGGGGTATTTCGCATATGTGGTCATGCTCGTAGCGCTCGCAACGTTTGGAGCGTGGTACTTGTCTGCCCCCGGCGACTTGGCATCTGCAATAATCCCAGCGGTAGCCATATTAGTAGTGGCTTGCCCCTGTGCCCTCGGGCTCGCCACTCCGACTGCAGTCATAGTAGGAATGGGCAAGGGTGCGTCAAATGGCGTGGTGTTCAAGGGCGGCGACGCTATCGAAGCATTGAGCAAGGCATCCGTCGCAATATTTGACAAGACTGGGACCCTAACGGAAGGAAAGCCAAGCGTCACTGACGTTGTAGTGCTGCAGTCGCAGTTACTTCAGTCAGCCAGTAGCAATAGCACCCAGCCAGAAATTCAACTACTGGAGTTTGCAGCGACGGCAGAGCAGTGGTCAGAACACCCGCTTGCTAAGGCGATAGTAGAGTATGCAAGATCAAAAGGAATTCATCCGAAGGATGTCGACGACTTTCAGGCGGTGCCCGGGAAGGGTGTAATTGCAGTGTACAATGGTATGAAAGTAAGGGTCGGGAGCCCAGATTTTGTTTCTGTGCAACAAGAGCAGGCAGTCGAAAAGTTACAGCATGAGGGTAAAACTGCAGTTATCGTGTCCGTGGATGATAGGATTGTCGGGGCGATAGGATTGATCGACTCGCCGAAGAGGGGTGTAATGGAGACGGTGACCTCGCTTAAGAGTTTGGGTATAGAACCGATAATGCTTACAGGCGATAACAAGAATACTGCAGAAGCGGTGGCCCGAGAGGTCGGGATCGAACGAGTGTTTGCGGGCGTTCTTCCGTCAGGAAAAGTTGACGTCATAAGACAGATCCAAAAGGAAGGGAAGAGAGTCATCATGGTAGGAGACGGCATAAATGATGCGCCCGCACTGACCGCTGCCGATGTTGGCATCGCGGTAGGATCTGGCACGGATCTTGCGGTCGAAGCAGGAAATGTCGTCCTTGTAAGGAGCGACATCAGGGATGTAGTTGCCGCAGTCGAAATAGCAAGGAAGACTGTTTCAAAGATAAAGCAGAATCTCATCTACGCCTTTGCATACAACGTAGTCCTCATTCCGGTGGCGGCTGCAGGCCTTCTCTACCCTGCACTTGCAGGGCTCGCGATGGCGGCCAGCTCGGTGTCGGTAACCTCAAGCTCGCTAGCACTAAGACGTTGGAGACCCTCAAAGAAAATTTCAACTAGCGCAACTTGATGGTTATTTCCTCGCCCATGCCTATTGGAACCGTGACCGACTGGACTCGGGGGTTGCTTCGCACATGCTGCGCGTACTTTTTCATAAAAGGCCTGTAACGAGGTGGGAGTAGCATATTGTCGGCTGCTATTATCCCTCCTACTCGTACCATGGGCAAGACGAGATCGAAGTACTCGATAATGTTCTCCTTATCGGCGTCTAAGAGCACAAAATCAAATCTACGGCTTCTTGCCTTCAGTTTGCGTAATACGTCAAGGGCAATACCATACCTTATTTCAATTATTTCACTAACACCGGCTCTCTCGAAATTCTCCTTTGCATGCTTTATCTTTAAAGGGTTCATTTCTATGGTCACTACCTTGCCCTTCTCGCCAACCGCTTCAGCTAGCCAAAGTGTTGAAAAACCAACAGAGGTCCCTACCTCCAAGGCTCGTTTTGCTTTGATCGCTTTCATGAGGATCGAAAAGAATTCGCCAGTATCAGCTGTTATCGCAAGCATTTCGCTGCCCCGCGGAACTCTGACCTTGCCGCTCCTCTCCCTTTCAGACTGCTTGTCAAGCTTCGATATTACCCTGAGGATCTGGCGGCTGTCCATTCTAGATGTCGCCCTTTTTCTTTGAAAGCGACAAAAGGTTCACCTTTTCGGCCTCGTCGTTTATCTCCTTTACAGACTTTTGTTGCCTGTACAGCTGTTCCTTTCGGGCCTTCCAGCCTTGTATGGCTGTCTGGTGGTTGTTCGATATCGAGATGTCCTCTTCTTCGAGCAAAGCATTATGGAGGCATGTGTACCGGCTTTTAATCGTTGCATACGGCTCTGAGCTCTGTTAACTTAGGGTAATCCGTAAAGCTAGGACTGTCCTATCTCTTCATTAGCATGAGAAAGATGAGGACAGAACCATCTGTAATCACAGATGTTTTGTACTTGTATTTCAATGCTAGAGTTTCAGGCTGGCAGCGACAAATCCTCGGCACCAATCAAAA
>DATLXY010000236.1:0-3521 GCA_035575335.1 Nitrososphaera sp.
GCGTCGAGACGTTCTTTAGCTGGCTGAAGAGCTTCAGAAGGGTTCAGACAAGCTACGACAGGCTGGCTGGCTGGCATCAACGTACTGTGGTTTCCTGCAGCTTGGATGCATATAATATTGATGAGGAGAAGTTCTGGATGAGTTCAATAGCCGCATACTATAATCTCCTTTCTCCTGCCATCAAGGCATATCTTGTAATTGTCAAGCAAATCCCTGCCTATCAGCGCCGTGGCAGGCGTGCGTTCAGGCAAGTCGAGGCATCCCACGTGCACGCCTTCGTAGAGCTTACCAAATAGCTCGATCGAAACCTCATAGTAGGGAATCTGTATTATGCCAGCTCCAGTCACAGTCTCGTCGCTCCCCCCGAACGATAGGTTCATCTCGTTCGCGATATAGGTGGGTATTATCGTCTTTGAAGATGCAAAGTCAAGATGAGCATCGACAACGATCTTTTTGTTACTGCCCGCATCGATTATGCCCATGCTGACGAGCGGCAGATTGTTCTTGTACTTAATTGTGATTGATTCTGTCTTTGCAGACATGTATTATAATAAGTGCGAATCTGGGATAAGTAGATGCGCATCGTACCAGGCGGTCATCTGCTCTTTTCGAGCCTTCCGACCCGCTGGGCAAGCGATCTCACCTCTTCTCTCAGGGCCAGGATCTCTGACTTGATCTGGGCAAGCATCTTTTGCTGATCGATATCACTAGCAAATGTATGTATAGTGGATGTGTGATCTTCCTTTGGGATCTCGTATGGCGAGTATTCGTCTTTGCCGGCCTTGATAGGCCTATCAAAGGAGTTGTGAAACTCTATATCATCATCCTGGTCATTTAGCCGCTTCGTCTCTTTGCGCTTTGACATCCTTACACAATGGTAATGGGACATGTTTGATTTAACCTTTCTAACTCGAAGTTACACGTGTTTTTTCTCGATCAGAGCCACAGCTACTATATCACATATCACTTGGCACCGATAAGAATCTGCGATTGCGGCTGAGGATGACGGCGGGAGGCATGACCGGGGACATATCTCATATGTGTTGGTATAGAGTGCATGTTTGCAGGCGGAATGATTACAATAGACATTTATCCACTTCTCTTCCTTTACTATTACGATTGTGTTATGGTGCTCATCCGCTGCTACACTTGCAATCTGGTTTTTAATGTGGACAGACCGGAGCAGCGTAAAGAGACGATAAGGCACAGCCAGAAGTGCCACGAAATAACGCAGGGCTTCAGAGCCTAGACGTTCCGGCAGCAGTGCCACTCACCGCATGACTGGCAGTGTGCTGTTTGCATATCTTGCAAAAGTAGCGTGCTTCCTCGAAGGGGATCGGGCTAGAACCGCACACGGAGCACGCCTGTTCGGAGTTCATCTTTTTCCATACTCTTTTACATTCGTTAATGGTATTGCGCTCCTTCGTGAATCCCCGTCTGTTGATGTTCTTTCAGTGTATATCTCGTGCCATATTAGGCTCTATTCAAAAACGGAACCATGCTTACTTGGATGGTTGAAAGCGTCACACTATGGAGCGGCCGAAAATAGGGGAAACGTTTAAAACTGCTATTGGCAAGAGCACACTCGACTAACGTCTCGATTCTTCACGGAAGTAACGCTTTCTGAAGTGACGATTTGGACGGAGTTGAAAATAGATAATGGAAACAACAATCAATACTACTACAACAATTAGGAAGGAAAGGATTTCAAAACAAGTCTACTTTACACTGTGTGACTCGTGCTACTGGTGCGCTTCATATCTTGACGGCCGCGTGATTGAAAGCTGCTGTCCCGCCTGCAAGATCAGCAAGGTCGAAACGATCCCGGTGGCTGGCAATGAAATGTACGTGTTTGACTACGATCAAAAGCGCGGGGTAACTGTTGACTTTATGCCAGTTAGAACCTCTTACTGACTACACAGTAGGCTAGCCTCCACCACCGTATTTTCTTCCATATCGCTTTCTATTGGGGTGTGTAGATAATTAGGAAATAACATAGGGAATCTGCAGAACTACTCCTTAAATGCGAATTATGCGGCATAATTCAGATGAAAATTAGGCCATATGCAGGGATACTGGCCGTAGCTTTTGTGGCAGCCGTTGCAGCTCCGGCTGTACCTCTAGCCGGAAGCGCTCTGGCCGTCTTCCATGAAGACTCCCTTGGCAGCAGCAATAACACTACGTCAGGCGGCGGTATGAGCAGTCATGCTACTAACAGCCAGACACAAGCTGATACTGCTGCTACTGTCGACGATGACAATAATAATAACAGAGTCGAAGTCGGGCGCGGTAGCAATCTAACTGTCCAGTACTACACATACTCGCCGCAAACAATCGAGATTAATGCCGGTGAAAGCGTCACGTGGTACGCAGATTCAGAGTTCATGGACATACACACCGTGACCTTTGTGCGGGACGACAGCATTATTTCGGACGCGATACTTCCGTTTACAATTCCTGAAGGCGCCAACTTTGAGCTGACAGAGCCGTTCAACCTTGGCGAGCCTGTAATCATAGAGACGCCGCAGGGGAGCGGGATCATTGTTGCACTAAACAAGGACGTGTTCTATCCTGCAGTGGTCGATAGCGACAACCGGACAACGTTCCCCAATGCTACTGAAACTATGGAATACACGATGGACGGAACAGAGAGGGCACTTAACTCTGGCATAATTATGCCGCCGGCTCCATCAATAATGTCAGCAGGAGAAGAAGCATTGTTAGACGCAGCAGAAAACATCACTGAAAGCCCAGCGAACAACGCGGTAGATTCAACAGCGGAAGGAGGAGACGCGGAGGGTGCGGCTCTTGAACCTCCGTTCCCATTCGTAAACGAATTCACCGTCACCTTCGAGCGGCCGGGAACCTATCCATACTTTTGCGGGATACATCCTTGGATGACTGGACAGGTGGTTGTAGTGCCCGGGGGTGACGGAAATAATGGCAACAACTCAGAATAAGCATCTGGCAGGCCGTTGACGCTATAACTGCTGTCGATAGTGGGCAGCACCCCATACAACCTCCTTGGCAGGATCTTGCCTAATTTCGCAGCGAGCTGAAAAAGACCTGTCTCGAAGCTGGTGCTGACTGCAAACATGATAGTTGGCAGGCTCTAGATAATCGCGATACTGTACAGATCTCCACCAGCGCCACGATGAACTCTCTTAGGCGTATCATGCAGCTGCCGATCATGCCCTTCCATGTGCGCAGCTTCTCCTGGGGGAAGAAGAGTATCATCACCACATATACAAAAGAAAGGCCGCCGACCCGCCTGCGTATAGGACCGGTAAAAATTAAAGCTCTGTGACAGATTCTCAGTTCCGTTATCATTGAAACTCCGGTGGTGGTAAACCCTGACGCGCTTTCAAAAAGGTTGTTGACGAAAAGCGAGCCGCCATCTATGCCGGGCACGAACGGGCTGAGGTAAATGTGTGGAAGGGAGTCAAAAAGTGACATCACGATAAAGCTTGCTACAATATAAAGATCGAGGCCTGCTTCAGATCCCATCTGGCCTTTCTCTC
>DATLXY010000237.1:0-3045 GCA_035575335.1 Nitrososphaera sp.
GTTAAATAGTATAGGGATTCTCTTTCCTTGGGAGGCGTCTTCTATGGACGGAACACAAGAAAAGCTGGAGGGCTTGTTTTTGTCTGAAAATGATCTTGGCCTTGCCACTGATCTCTATGAGCTAACGATGGCTGCTGCTTACTTTAAGTCGAGGCAGATCAACCGGATAGGGGTTTTTGAAGCATTCGTAAGGAAACTGCCCAAAAAACGCTCATATATGGTGGCAGCCGGCTTGGAACAGGCGGTTCATTATCTTCTTAGCCTGCGGTTCACTGAGGAACAGATCAGATACCTGAAATCAACCGCTACATTTAGCAATGTTGGAGAAGATTTCTTTGAATACCTGAGGAATTTCAGGTTCACCGGTGACGTATGGGCCGTTCCGGAAGGCACGGTCTTGTTCCCAAACGAACCAATACTGAGGGTCGAGGCCCCAATCATTGAGTCACAGATAGTCGAGACTTTTCTTCTATCGGTAATCAATTTTGAAAGCGTGATCGCAACAAAGGCATCCCGCATAGTAAATGCCGCCGGAGACAGGAAAGTCATCGAATTTGGCTTCAGGCGCGCACATGGTCCGCAGGCTGCTCTTCTGGCTGCCAGGGCAAGCTACATAGGCGGCTGTGCGGGAACGTCTAACACACTTGCCGGCTATAGGCTTGGCATTCCGGTATACGGCACGATGGCCCACTCGTTCGTCATGAATTATGAAAGCGAGATCGAGTCATTCAAAGAGTTCTGCAGGGTGTTTCCTGAGAGTCTACTCCTCGTTGACACTTATGACGCGCTTGCCGCTGTCAGAAAAATAGTAAAACATGGCATCAGGGCAAGTGGGATAAGGCTTGATAGTGGCGACCTTTACGAGCTGAGCGTCAGGTCGAGGGAGATTCTTGACAATGCTGGCTATAAAGATACAATAATCATGGCTAGCGGGGATCTGAATGAACATATCATAAGCAATTTGGTAAAAAGAAAAGCCCCAATTGACGCGTTTGGCGTCGGAACGGAGCTGGTGACTTCGCGGGATGATCCCGCAATGAACGGCGTCTACAAGCTAGTTGCAATAAGAGTACCGTCAGTGGAAGAAGGAAAGCCTGTTCAAGTGCTGTATAAGCTAAAGTCAAGCCCAGGAAAGAAGACTTATCCCGGGCCAAAGCAAGTACACCGCATAACTAGCGGCGGATCCATCAAGACCGACCTGATTACGCTTGAAGACGAGGAGCCGCCGCAACAATCAATTCCACTGTTAATGAAATATGTCAGTAATGGCAAACTCATCCGCAAGTTGCCGTCTCTTGAGGAGATCCGGAAGTATTCCCGAGACCAAATGAATATGCTTCCGAGCGAGTTCAAGAATCTCGACATAACTGCGGAGAAATCTCCCGTTGTCTTCAGCGATAAGCTTGAAGCACTAGTAAGAGACTTTGTCGTTAAAGAATAAATCGACAATACTTATTTATCCAAAAGTGGCATCAGCTTTGTACTAGAATAATGGCAAAGCAAACAAGGAGCGATTCTTCCACCAACAATGAAACTAGGTATGCCATCTTGGTACTTGATATGCTCAATGATTTTGTCCACGGAAATTTGAAATGCGACAGGGCCAAAAGAATAATCCCGAACATAAAGCGGCTTCTTAACGTTGCCAGGAAGAAGGGGATCCCTGTATTCTTTTGCAATGACGAACATCTCCCAGTCGACACGTATGAGATGAAGCTTTGGGGACCGCACGCCATGAAAGGCACAGAAGGCGCGAAGGTCATAGATGAATTGAAACCGCACAAGTCTGACTACGTCATAACAAAGAGAGCATACAGTGCTTTTGATGGCACGGCGCTTGATAAGGCCCTGAAAGGGGTGTACGGCGGCAAGAGCGCTAACACGGTAATACTAACAGGGCTACATACTCACATATGTGGCAGGCATACCGCTTACGACGCGTTTGTCAGGGATTTAGACATCATTGTGCCGGAGGACGGTATGGACGCTTTCACCGAAGAAGAACACCTTTCAGGCCTAGATTACATGAAACGTACGTATGGTGCAAAGATCAAGAAAACTTCCGACGTCATAGATGAGATAAGTCGATAGATGAGGCGCGCGTTCCCAGCCTACAATCCATATCGCGCTGGAAAAACTGCTCGGATCCAGATCTTAAATCGTAGTTTGCCAGATGTATAAAGTTTTGATCGAAGGAATAGACGCGCGCACACACACAGAAGTGAAAGCTTCTCTTGAATGCTTAATGATTGCATTGTAGCAGGAGGCGGTGATACAGTAATGTCAGAATGGGAGATAACAGTGGGGGTCATGATGCGTTGCGGCACAACCGACTCTGCTGTCAAGGAGGTTTGACCAAGCTGCATTTAGCTTGGCCTTCTTTTGTAGTCGCCTCCCTTACACGGTCAACAACTGGTGGCGCTCTTACAACGAATCCCTGGCCAGGCGTCTGGAGAGAAGTCATGCTGGATTTTGATGTAATCGACGGCTGGTACGGTGACGAATTATAAAAAATGAATGAGGGCAAGGAAGGTCCGCAGACGCGCCTGTGCGCACACATCATTCAGGTAGTACTACCGTCCCCACTCCTTTGTACAATTGCCTGGGTACATGCGGGCTTATTTCCACTTGCCGTATAGAGACAGACGTAGATTGAAGAAGGTGTTGTCAGGGCTCATGCAGGAAGAAAGGTACTGCCTTTCATCCCCGACTACAGCACACGCCCTTTCTGTGCAGACACAGCATCAACAGTCTGGGCATCAAGATAAACGAAAGAGCTGGCAACAGCTACACCGTAATCGCACTTGACAGGAGTACAGGTATCAAGGTAGCCAACCGTGCCAGGAGAAAACTGATGGGCCACAACAGGTACTGGCATGTACGCAGGGGCTACCTGAACAAGATACACATATGTGTGTGGCAGTTGTGACATCGGGAAAAAGAAGGTTTTGTGGCAATGGAAGTAACAAGCGAGGAGGAGGAGGAGGTACACGACGGCAATGTACTGAAAAAGCTGGTCAAAGGAACATCTGAAAACAACGACGC
>DATLXY010000238.1:0-2811 GCA_035575335.1 Nitrososphaera sp.
GCTTGCAACTCGCTCTCGACATGCGCTGGAAGCCTCATGCAGGGCCAGCTGGTGCTTTCGCCTGCAAAAGCGGTTCGGCCTCTGTCCAGGTGGAGACGATACTAGAAGCAGTTTCAGCAATGACAATCCATGACAAGACAGCGAGGGCGAAAGACGCGTTTGGTAAATAGATATCGAACGGGCCACAGAGCGCATCCCCTGTCAAGAACTGTGGGCGCTCCATCAAAGCGTGTTGAGAGATAGCATCAACATGTGCATAGTAATTGACAGCTACGCCTTTGCACCAACTGCGATAGTTGACAGTTTGTAGCGGCAAAACTAGCTTAGCTTTGAGGACGATGGGAGAATAGATGGTCGTCTTAAGAATACCGCCCTAGCGGGAAAAGACGCTGCTCCAAAGATTTCAGTATGGAGGGGCTCCCAATTTCTCACCTCAATACAATGTGCTGTTGGAAAAAATACAATCCCATGATCCGAGCAGTCAAAAAATGTTATCTTGCTCATGACAAATGACAAACAAATAGCAAACGCAACCGACAAAATCGTGTGGGATCCAGATCTGTCAAAAGCTTTGGAATTTGTCGAATAAATCCTTAAAAAGGATCATTGATAAATAAATGTAGTAAGTCGAGTGTACTGCGTGTAAGGCAAACTCGGCTTTTGAAATTTGGTTAAAAGAAAATGTGTGGAATAGCAGGTATTCTGAGCAAGAATGGTGAGAACGTTGTGCCACTTGTAGGCTCGATGCTCGCCTGCATGATAAAACGTGGACCTGATGGAGCGGGATTGGTGGCAGACGGTAGGATCATTAAATCTAATTCCATCGCCGCTATGCAGCCGCATTTCCAGAAGGTGAGCGGAGCCGTTGCTCTCGGACACACACGTCTTGCGATAGTTGGCGGCACATGCGGAGCGCAGCCATTTAGCAGCTGCGACGGCCGGCTCGTTCTAGAGCACAACGGAGAAATCTATAATTACAAGAAGATAAGAAGCAAGCTTGAAAAGCGCCACAATTTTACCACGGCCACTGACAGCGAGGTGATTGTCCATCTCCTCGAAGACCATATGCAAAGAAAGAACACCACACTACTCGGCGCAATAAAAAAGTCAGTAGCCGAGCTGGACGGCGTGTATGCCCTAGCAATACAGGACAAACAGACCGGCGAGACCGTTCTGGTGAGGGACAGAATTGGCGTGCGCCAGTTATATTATGCAGATACGCAGAGCAAGGTGGCATTTGCATCTGAGCGCAAGGCGCTCTGGAGGATCGGGATCCAGGAGCCCACAAGGCGGATCATGCCAGGCTGCGCGATAATCATATCTCCGCAGGGCAAGATTCAGACCTTCCAGGTAGCCGACCCGATTCCGGCAAAGGTAAGAATTGCGCACAGAACCATGGCATCGGCTGTTGAAGCCTATGAGAAGGCCCTGATAGAATCGATGGAAAAGCGCACGCAGGACTTTCAAAGGATAGGCATAATATTCTCCGGCGGGATCGACAGCGTGCTAGTTGCACATCTTGCAGCCAAGATAGTTCCGGAGGTAATTTGCTACACCTGCGGCGTAAAGGGTTCTAGCGATATCGCGAATGCCCGCCAGATTGTCGACAAACTAGGTCTTAAGCTAAAGGTGGCTGAGCTTGACCACGATGCAGTTGAAAAGATGATCCCCGAAGTCATCAATGTGATCGAAGACGCGAATGCAGGACAGGTCGAAGTCGCGTTGCCGGTGTATGGAGCAGTCAAGCTGGCCCGTGATGACGGGATAAGAGTGATGCTTACCGGGCAAGGAGCAGACGAGCTGTTTGGAGGATATTCATGGTACTCCAAGGTGGCCGAAAAAGAAGGATACAAGAAGCTTCGGAAACGCATGATAGAAGATCTGCTCTTACTATACAAAGAGACTCTAGAGCGCGAGGACAAGATTACTATGGCCCACAGCATCGAGCTGCGTGAGCCATTCCTCGATCCACAAGTGATCAGGACTGCGCTCAGCATCGAGCTGCGTCTCAACGTAAGGGGAGGGCACGATACGTTTGGTAAACACGTACATAGAAGGCTTGCACAGAAGCTCGGCATACCAAAAGAGATCGCTTACCGCGTCAAAGAAGCAGCGCAACACGGCTCGGGTATGCATGACGTCATAGGAGAGATCGCTAGAAAGCGCGGCTTTGAAGAATCGACGGTACCGGCGAGTTATCTAGAAGCACTCAGTCAGCGCGAAAGGATAGGAAGCTCTCAGAGGTACGGCTATCTTTTCGGAGATGAAAAGATCTGGACTGCCGAGCCCCATGTTCAGATGTATCTGGACAGCATCTTCAAAAAGCTGTCGCAGTTTGAGATCATGGCAAGGGTCAAGAACTAATCCTGCAATTTGAAAGCGACCGGATACTTTTAGCTATCAGGAACGGCGCTATCACCAGAGCAGGGATGCATGCTAAAATAAACAGCGTCTGGAACGGCGCAAGCGCACTTGCGCTGGTGCCTGTTCCTACCACACCGATCCCGATGAGGCTAGAGAAAAGGCTTCCGGCGCATGTGGGGCATCCTACAAATAGGCCACTCGTCGCGCCAATGCCCGCAGTGATCGACGTCTTTGCTTGGAACGACTTTTTCAGATTGTACGCAAACATGCTGAGTGCAACGTTGAATCCTACCATTGCAGACACGACTGCTGCGAGGATCACGTTTATCGGGATGATTAGTATCAAAAAGTGGTCGGTAATATAGACAGTCATCATAGGCACATAGCCGGGTGCAGCGCAGCACGGTATCATATCAATTGATGGAACCATTATCCCCTCTTCAGTAA
>DATLXY010000239.1:0-4603 GCA_035575335.1 Nitrososphaera sp.
GCCGTTCGTTACGGATATGTGAATTCTATTATCCTAGGCGGCAAGCAGGCAGTCTTGTTGTTTGAGCTGCTCGCGAACCTGCAGCATACCTCTTCCTAGATGAAATATTATAACAACGAACTTGAGCAAAGAAGGTAGAAAGACGACGGAAAAGCAGACGCAATAGAGACTAAGCGAGGTAAAGGGGGTCAATCGACCAGTTTCTAAAGCTATTGAAAGAGAGCAAGTTGTAGGTGCAGTGTATTACACAAAATTCCAAGTCCTTATTAAATTATCGAGCCCTTTATCTACCAGATGAAGAGACTCGATATTATAATTCCCCATGAAAACCTAGCTGATGTGAACAAGATACTGCACGAACGCAAGGTGGGTGGAATGTCGTTTTACGACGTCAAGGGCCGAGGAAGAGCGAATTACGAGCCTGTGACGGTAGGCAGAGGTGTCATGACGTATGTGCCGGAATTTGGGTACCGCACAAAAATAGAAGTGGTAGTGTCTGATGGCCAGGCAAAGTCTATCATTGCCGACGTGCGGAATGCCCTCGGTACTGGCTCATTTGCTATTGGTAAGATCTTTGTCTACGACGTAAAAGAGGCTTATGATATAGGAGCAAAGGAACAAGGGGATTGTGCGCTGTGATTTTTTGATTTAATTGTAAATTCTTGCGGCCTCGCGGCTTGCCGAGCGCTTGTAATCCTGCAGTTGCTGCCGATGCATTTTGAGAAATTCTTCTATGTGCTTCTCTATCATCTTAGTCTCAGTGAAGAGATGTTGATGTTCAATCCTGGCACGATATTGGGAAGTGCTTCCAGCACGATGACGTCTTCCTCAGGATCGGGTGACTCGGCCATCTTTGAGATCATCAATGCGTTGCAGCTGAGACCGCACGCGGCGAATACCGAAAGAAGAGAACCGCGTGGAGCTGGAATCTGTAATCTGTGCAGTATTAGGGATGACGTGCGCAGGAGGCGATGACAACAACACTTCTTGCTACTTCTTTGAGAACCTGTCATGTGGCAGACAACGGCAGTAGTTGCCAGCACAAACCAAGCGATAAGAAGCAATTGCAAATTGGCTGCTGCTACCATTTGCTCTTTTTCATGTCCATCTTTCCGCTGCAATAGTGATATCATAGCCAAATGGTAGGGTGACCGAATTGCATGTCTCCGCAAGCAGTTCTATGTATCTTCTTGAATCATAAGTAGTCTCTTCGTCGATTAATTCGACAGGCACTGCACTCTTCCTTGAGTTCTTGCGGTAGTAGTCGGTTATAACATACTGTAGAACCTGTCATGCGCGCAACTTCCTGCCTTCATCATGCAGCTGGTACAGCGCACTTGTCTCCACTGTGTTGAGAGTGTAAGCATCCGAATCTTTCGACAGCATCTTGGTAAAGATGAGATCAGCTAATGGAACCCTGCCTTCCTTAAGTATCTGCTTATATCTCTGAAAGGTATCGTTGACTCTGGGCATAAACGTTTTAACCTCGATGATGCTGTTTCCTTCGACAATGATGTCAAGTATTTCCCCCTGAAAGCGGGAGAACAGGGGAGGAGTGTCGTGTCTTCTTGTTTCGATCCCAGTTCCTTTATCGTTCCGTCTTCGTAGCATCCAAAATACCTCTCTGCGGCACGACGACAATCTGGTTACCCTTGCTCGGCAAAAACGCTATCCATTTGTACTCGCCTTCATAGGAGATATCAAACTCTGTCGTCTGCTCGATCTATTCTTTCAGATCCATGTAATCGCTGTATGAGGCGTCTTTCTTCTTGACAAACAATGAATCGATTATCAGATGGAGAACATAATAACCGATGCTTTCTGCAGTTCTGCGTGCCTTGTTGGCTATATGACGCGCCCGCGTACATATCGCGATATGACTATCGATTAAGCCAAAGTGCGAATGCGCGTGCCCCTGATATCCGAAGGAAACGTGACCTATCGTTCTAAGAATTGCCTGTCTGGAATCAAAAACTGCCCAGCTCTTGTCATCCGTAGCCAACTTTCTTAACTGCTTGTACTCCCTTCTATTTTGCAAGGGGATTTCGAGATTTTGGAACCAGCCCTCGCCTCTTTTTACAGACGCGATATCCAAGCTCTGGCACGATATTCTTGGAGTCAGGGCAGCAGTAGCAATTGATTGTGTCAGCGCCGATGTTGAGCGTGGTGATTATTGAGGGATAGATCGACACAAAATCAAATTCTGCTACTCTTTCATAGACTCCTACTCTCGGCTCAATAATAAGGCCGCCGCGGTCTGCCACCACCAGCTCCTTGAAAGTCTTGACCTTCTCCAAGTGAGCCGGCTTCCAGGGCACGCAGATTCCGCTTGTGCGCAAGATAGAACTGCATGCTTGTCAGTGCGCGGCCGATAGTTGATCTCGAGACTGTATGGAAAGGCAGCCGGCATACTCTGGCAAGCTCATAGAGGCCTTGAAGCGCAGAAGGGCTGTGGATGAGGCTATTGCCCCCATCGATGTGGATCCTCCATTGGAGCGGGACTCTGGCAGCCCTGTAATGGACGCGGCCGTAGGAGAAGTACGTTATTCCTTTCCGGTAAGGGAGAGAAGAGGGTATGGGATCTACCCAAAACGAGCCGCATCCCGTTGCTCGCAGCGCGCTGGATCAAATAAGGAAACACCCACTCGTCTCCATCGCTTGTGAAGACAAAGTCAGGATCGATGGTTGCGACTTCGCCAGCTCATGGATTACATCTCCCTCTGACTCTTTCTGAATCTCCACTATTTCGTTCTCCAGCTTTAACGTTATCTTACCTATCCTGTCATCAAACGAAGGTAGCCTGCCCTGCTGTCTCGACGTTACATCAAGTTCTGAGTTTTAATTCTGGCAGTTGATATCTAGCGGACCTGACGTTATCAGCTACTACCATTCCAGACCGTGGTTCTTTGAATATACTCTGCACCTTGCGAGGGGAAAGAGATCGTGCTCGTAGAAGTAACCTTGCACGGGAAGAATGTCTACGTTGTAGATCCTGAACCTATTGTGGACATCAATGTCCTCTATTGTGTTTGCCAGTGCAGTGATCTTTCTCGAATCGGCTGAAAGCAGTTCTTGGACAACTCTTTGCTTGTTGTCTCCGATCCTTTCAAACCTTGAAACAAAGTCGTAGCGCTTGATGTAGTGCCTGACCGCGCTGTTCTTCACCAAAATATCCAGCTCTGCCCTGATGTCAGAGCCTACATAGATCGATGGGGCCCAGCTGTCATCCAGTCGGATTGTATTGCCATTTTCATCCTTGATCCGGAGGATCATCTTGCCGTTTGATGGATAAGCATCGAACAGCCATCCTGAAACGTTCAATCCTTCCTCTTCTTCCCACCATCTTTCAGTTTCTCTATGGCTTGCTTCAGTTCTTTGATCATGAGATGCTGGTTGAGGAGAATAGACATTATCACGGCTTCATCCGGGAACGGTTCTCCTTTGGCGTTTATGGCTTCCGCATACCTGTAACAGAACCTTAGCATTTCTTCAAATTCTTTCCTGTCCTGGTCGCGCAGCATGCCTGCATATCCTCGTATGACTTGATTATCTGTGTCAGGATGTCATCGCACGGGTTCAACGACATACAAAGTCTCTTCCTCCTTTAGTCCTAGATCTCTAGACATCTGAGACAGTTCCTTATAGTGATGCAAGGCGATGATCATGAAGATCGGAAAGATCCTTATGACTTTCGTAGCATCTGAACACGCAGACAGGTACAGCCGGGGAATCGCAAACATGTCGTTAAAATCCTTCTTTTGTCCAAGTGATTGTGATATTCCTTCCATTCAGACTTTTCCTCAGCTAGAGCTAATCTGAAACTTGGAACTGTCCTTCCCATGATCCCACCGGTTAAACAGTCGTAATCAGACGCAGCTGTATCGGTGTCCTTTCAATCTTCCAGTGACACGAGTAGCAGAAGCCGCATTTGAAGCAGACATGCGGAGTCCGTTTATTGCAATCCTTGCAAATCCGGTGAATCGAGGTAGTTTGAGCTAGGAAGTCATGTCCCCGTCGCATAGCGTAGGCAAGCTCCAAGATTTAGATAAATTAGCTAGCACCCGGAGGGGAGGGAGGGGGTCTGCACAGGGCTTCCTGCTTTATTACGAGCCATGTTTAAACGTATCAGACCTGCAGTTCAGCCGCTATCTTGCTCTAGATGCGGATCTGTATTTAAATAGCCTGCAGAAATTCACGCGCTGAGCGAAGAACGTCCAAGCTGCAACTCGCTACTGACAGAGAATTGTTACCCGTACATCAGAGTAGACGATGGCTGCCGTAACTAACAGGATTAATGCTAGTGAACCAGAATCGGAGCACATGGTGATTCCTCTGAAACCTTTCTGGCGACACTTCTGATCGTTGCTATCTTGGCAATGCTCTGCAGACAGGTTGTTCCCATGATCACAAGGTCGATGCTCTCGTCTCGAATAAACTCAATTATCTTGTCAGGCGCATACCCAGCCGTTAATTTGGGCTCTATCGGGACCTTCTGTTTCGCATATTTTTTGCTCCTCAGCTAGAGCATGTTCGCCGCCTCTTTTTACTCTCCTAGTACAGTTCTTTTTTCAAAGTCTTTGCCGTCAGTTTCTCGCCAGCGGTC
>DATLXY010000240.1:0-2610 GCA_035575335.1 Nitrososphaera sp.
CAAGATTTTGTGAACTGGACTCCGACTGCCGCTGTAACTTCAGATTGGCTACGGATTGTTTTTTCTGCCGACCGAGAAGCATTAAGGCGATTTGGGAAGGGATCGGTACACAAGACGATTTACTTTCCGGAGTGGCTGTCAGTTCACGTGGGTGTACCACCGATTTTAGAACAGCGACAAATTGTTGATGAAGTCGAGCGTGAATTGAGCATGTTGAATGAGTTGGAGAAGGAGGTCACGAGCAACCTCCAGCGCGCCGAACGCCTTCGGCAGTCAATCTTAGCGTCTGCCTTTTCTGGAAAGTTAGTGCATTAGGAACTTATGAGAGTATCTGAACACTATAATCTCAACAGAACGCAACCATATCTCGATTTTGTAGATGTTCGGCTCGATACTGATATTGAGGTCTTCGTAGATCCAACAGCGATACGAATGCTGCCTTCAGTTTGGGGGACGGAATGTGTCTCTCTTCTTCAGCATTTTTTCGAGACCGTATTAAAAAGAATTAAAGCAGAACGACATCAAGAGGCAATCGATCTATTATCCTCGTTGAATGAAAGGAATGAATTTCATCTGGGGTATTCAAAAAAGAAATCAAAAGGAAAAGCTTTGGGCAGAAAGTCTGCCTCTAAGGTATGGAAAGCTCTTTCGAAGAGTCAGGCGGCCGTTTCCGTGCTTTTAGAAGATCTAGAGGATACCTGTTTGCTGATACACGGAATTGACAGAGATATCCTCTCAGATGCAGTCTGCAACATTATCCGAGGCCCCTTAATCAAGTACACACAAGAGATGTGTGCCTATTATGGAATTCCCATGGTGCCAGATGTTGATTCAGGGCCGATTTGGAGTCCACTTGAAGAAAAATGGGAACATCGCCTTATTCCTTTACCTATGCCATCAGCCAGTAAGCTTGTGCTGATACCAAAGATTGTTGTCCGACATCGTCTTTATTATAATGCGGGAGAATACTACAGACATTATCTATTACCAGTAATGCAGGAGGAAGAACTTAGAGCAAACAGCTCTCTTGTTCAGGTCCTGAAAGATGGGAGGCGTCGCGTAACAAAGAAAAGTCTCATGGAGAAATATGGCGCTGACAAACTAACAATTCAGAAACAAACACTCAAGCATCCTCATGTATTAAAAGAGTATAGGAAATCAAAACGTAGACAACCCCTGCCACCATTAACCCATAATGACCTCGCCGAAATCGAGTCTGTTGACATCCCAAATTTGGGAAATCTCTTAGAGGATATTATCAGAATAACTCCTGGAACCGAAGGGGCGCCTGCTTATGAGGATGCAATTGAGAGGCTTCTCACAGCTCTTTTTTATCCATCATTATCTAACCCAGTTAAGCAACACCAAATTCATGATGGAAGAAAACGAATAGATGTAACCTATGTAAATATAGCCAAAGAAGGTTTTTTCGGATGGCTATCCCAGCATTATCCATCTGCTCATATCTTTGTTGAGTGCAAAAATTATGGGAAGGAAGTTGGGAATCCTGAGATAGATCAATTAGCAGGAAGATTTTCCCCAAGTCGAGGGAAAGTGGGCATTCTGGTCTGCCGGAATATTGATGACAAGAACTTACTAATGAAGCGATGCAGGGATACTGCTAGTGATGATCGTGGTTTCATATTGCCATTGGATGATAGTGACCTTGATGCAATTATTAAAGAACAGCAGGCATCACCTGATGACCAAGAATTTGGATATTTAAAGGCAATATTTAATAAATTGATAATGTAAATGCGAATGACTTCTAACGGTATCGTTCAAAAACTTTGGAACTACTGCAATGTCCTGCGCGACGACGGGATGAGCTATGGCGATTACGTCGAGCAGTTGACCTAGCTCTTCTTCCTCACAATGGCCGGGAGCGGACTTATCGGTTGTGATAAAAAGATGACTCAGAGTGAACTATCATAGGGGCAGTTTGTTCACAATTTGCATATGTTCACAAATAGTGTACACTCTAATTTAGTGAACATTTGAGGGTTGTGTTATGGCTAGAATAATTGAAAGAAACACAAGACAGGTAGATCAGAAAACACTGGTCAAAGGCGCTTTGGCTGCGCTTGAGGAGACCATAGGCGCGACAGCGCATATTCTAGAATGGGAGCCGAAGGTTGCTAATCTGAGACCGGACGCAATTTTAGAGCTGGCCAAAGACCATAAAAAAGTACTTTACGTTGTTGAGGTAAAGCACACATTGCAGCCAGCTGCGCTTGGCCATGTTGTCGCACAGTTGCAGAGGCACAAAAAGCCTGGATTGTTGATTACTCGCTACGTAACCCCCCCAATGGCTGAACGCTTAAAACAGTTGAATGTTGCATTTATTGACACGGCGGGAAATGCATACATCAATACACCGCAACTCTTTGTTTATATAACGGGCCGAAAGGCGCCGGAAAAAGAGCAGCAGGCCCATCCAGTAAAAGCATTTCGACCCACTGGACTACACGTTATCTTTGCACTACTCTGTAGACCGGAGCTGATCGAGGCGCCTTATCGCGACATAGCCAAAGCAGCGCATGTGGCCCTGGGAACGGTCGTTTGGGTAATGTACGATCTAAAACGGATGAATTACCTGGTCGACCGTGG
>DATLXY010000241.1:0-5846 GCA_035575335.1 Nitrososphaera sp.
TGCTCAAGAAAAGATAGGTCTAAGCCTTAGCCAAAATAACATAACGAAGACGCCCCACTTTGGACATTTGGTTTGTTCATCTGGATCATCAATGGATTGACAAAATTTTTAACACAAGGGTCTGACCCCTTCTTCTTACCAGTCCCAAGCCATGAAGGAACTTGCGTTTGTTAAACCCTGTGAACACTGTTCGGAAGCAAAGTCGGTATTATTTCGTTGGGTAAGGCTTTTAGGCAGTAACGTCAGGTTAGCGAATGCCGCACCAGCAGATAGCTGTAGTAGTTCGCGATAGCATTGTTTTTATCTTTGGTTGATTCTGGGAAAAATGGTATATGGCAGGTGGAGTAGTTCGAGACATTATGACCAAGCAAATAGTCATGATAGACCATGACAAGTCAGCCCTAGAAGCTGCCAAGATAATGTCCGAGAAGGGCATCAGCTCTGTCTTTGTGGTTAAAGACGGCCAGCCTGTTGGGATCGTGAGCGAGCGTGACTTCATCAAGAAGATATGCGCCAAGGAGCTCCCGGTCTCCCAGGTAAAGGTAGGGGACATCATGTCCAGGATACTGACCACCGCCGACCCTGAAACGCCGATCGAGGTAGCCGTTCAGAGGATGGTGAATCATAGGATCCGCCGCCTTCCGATTATGGATAACGGTAAGCTGGTGGGGATAATCACGGTGACAGACTTGGCGAAGCATTTACGAACGACTCTATTGTTAGAAGGTGCTCTAAGCGACTCTACTAACCTTGACGATGCTTTTTCAATTCATGATGATAAACACTAGAGAAAAATAAAGGAAAAAAGTGGGGTCACGTTGATTCCGATGCGGTCTTTTTATCGAGCTTTCTCATCCTTGATTCTATTACGAGTACCGCAGCAGCAACCGCGATAAAGATGGCCTGCATCGCTTCAACAGCTACTGCCATTTCATTCACTCCGCCGCCCCTTCCCGTTATCGGGTTCCCCGGGAATCTCGTAATTATCCAGATCGCCATCAGAACTGCTGTCCCGCCAATCCCAATGCCATACCAAACCTTCCCCCATCTCCGTACCATCGGGAGAGCCCAGAACACCTGAGCAGCCCCGCCGACAAAGAAGAGAATCGCACCGTTAGGGTTAAAGTTCAGCATGTTTGGAGCCAGTACAAGATGCAAGATGCCTGCTATTGCAGTTGCTGCAGCTGCCACATAGTTCAGCACAATCGTTCTCATACATTTTTCACTATTGCTCTTTCTCCTATTTATCAGTTAATAGGCGAAGTTCAGCTCATGGGTAGAACCTCTCTTCACTTCTATGGTAGAAATCTTGTGTGTCCCATCATGGTACGTGACGTAGACGATATAAGCCTATAACCACTGTAACAGCTGTCTTTCAGGGCTTGAAAAATCTCCAGCCATCATCGACTAGCTCGCTAACTGACTGCTGGATCTTACCGGCCGCCTTTATGGTGCAGTTACTCACCACTGGGTTGAATATGCGCAGTTCTTCACATAGCTTTTTCACAGTTGCTTCAGCCTCCTTCTCCGACTTTGAATTCACGATCATCTTCAGCATCTTGGCCGATCTCACGGATTGGACGCTAGAGTAGCCTCCCTTGACCACAAGGTCTCTGTGAATAGTTTCGCCTTCCGGATCGTTAATGTAAGGCTTATTTTCAATCACTACCTGCACGACAAATTTTGGCACAGGATCACCAATATTCACGTGATTTAAATACATTGTTTAGATGAATCGCCCGAGAACTTTTGTAAATAGAAGAAAGGTCCCAACCGAAGGTGGGATGAGCGCTAGCATGAACATATTCGGCTTTTCATCTCCGGGAATGTCAGAGTTGTTAAGCATCACTATTACAATAAAGAATGAAATAAAGAGAGTTACTCCGAAAAAGAGTGTGGCACCCATCATAAAGGCCAAAAGTTTCAGAATCTCGCGCTTTGAGTTTTTCTCTGTCTGCAACGCCCTTGTTCTGGTATAAGCCGTAGATTAACTTTTGCGGAAAAGCCGTTTAATTAATAAAACGCAGTGCCATTAGAGCGCACGAGGTCATGTAGCTCAGCCTGGTCAGAGCGGCTGACTTGTAAACTTGTGCGTCAAGAAATCAGCAGGTCGTGGGTTCAAATCCCACCATGACCTCTACTACTATTGATGTGCACATATCTTTAAGAATTGATCGTGTCTTCCCCCGGTCACATGAAGCAGGAGACAAACCCCGAAGGATATGAGGCCTGCAGCTGGCAAGAAATCGAACGCCTGGTAAGAGAAATTGCGATTCAGGTCAAGAAATCCGGAGCCGGATACGATTGCATCCTTGCAGTTACCAGAGGAGGCATTATCCCTGCCAGACTGTTGTCCCGCGATCTAGAGATAGATACAATACAATTTATCCCTGTTCGCAATAAGACGGTTATCACATCAGAGATGCCTGCCCTTGACGTTGGCAAGCGATACCTTGTAATTGATGACATCTATGACACGGGAGAAACATATCGTAAGGTGGCCAATGTATTGGACGGCTTCAATTGTGACTACTCCTTTTGTATGAGCAGGTACGAACGCCATGGCATAACAGGCAAGGTGCTAGACCACGATAGGTGGATAGTGTTTCCATGGGAATAACAAGACGTCAGGTTTCCCGCCAAATAGCCCTTGTTCTTGCCAGTGTAACAAATCCAATCACATAAGCGATCTGCACCGCAAAGCCGAAGCCAAGCGACCATTCTGCAGGAGTATGACTCCCCATGATGTACTGTAACATCAGAGATGCATGAGTAGTTGGAACTGCATATGCCAGAGGTTCTAATACGTCAGGCACGAAGCTAATCGGATAAAATACCGGCGGTAGGATAGTCAATATCACATTTACAAACGAAATGATCTGTGTCGCATTCCTCATGTGCAGCATGTGCGATGAGAGGAAGAATCCCATAGCAGACATTGAACCCCAGATGAGCAAGATCGTTGTAATAAGTAGCGGAATACCAAAGATCGAACCTCCGTTAAGCATAACCAAGGATGCGAGCACGACCAAGGCAGGCAAGCCGAAGAGCAGCTCGGATAGTGCAAGACCCATCATGTAGGTAATTGGTGAGACAGGCGATGCGACAAATACATCTTGGACTTTGTATTCAGTCTTGTAAAAAGAGATGTCCTGCCCAAGAGCAAGACCATATCCTACGAGTGCCATAACAAGGCTTCCTGCGATTGCGAAATCGGTCCATTCTCCACCGCTGATAACATAGAGCACAAACAATAGTGAAAACGGGCTTATTGCTGTGAATACAAGTGATGTGGGGTTCCTTCGTAGCCACAGGACGCCAGTCATGTAGGCGATAAGAAGAGCCTGTTTCACAGGCATCATGCTGTTACTACTAGATTCTGCCATTTTGGTCATCATCACCTCCGATCCGCCCTCCTACAAGATGGACAAACACATCGTCGAGAGTCACTGGCGATACTGTGAACGCAAGGTTCTTGCGAAGCGCTAGGTCAGATAGCTCGTGTACAATTGATTCGTAGGTGAAAACGCGTAAAGTACCTGCGCCAGTATCAACTACAGAACCGTAAGGTTTGAGAGCATCCATGTCAATGCCATTGCGCGCAATATCAACTCGAATGTTTTGGGGTATAACTCTCCGCAACTCTTGTATTGTTCCTTGTGCAATAATAGACCCTCTGTCGATAATGACGATGTAATCAGACAGGACCTCGGCCTCGTCCATATAGTGGGTTGTGAGGAGTATCGAGCCTCCATTTTTTTTCCAATCCTTTATCGCAGACCAGACCTGCCTCCTCGATACCGGATCGAGCCCAATAGTGGGTTCGTCGAGGAACAGCAGGTTGGCATCGGTAGCCATGGCCATAGCGACCAAGATCTTCTGTTTCATTCCGCCTGACAAATTCATCGCAGGACGGTCCTTGGCGTCATACAGTTCTAGCTTGCGTAGAATTTCTTCTGTCTTTTCCTTAGCTGCTTGTTTTCCTTCGCCCCTGATGCGGAGCCAGTTGTAAACATGATCCCACGAAGTAAGGGCCCTGAGTGGCCTGCCCTCCTGCGGCACTATTGAAATATGATTTCTCACCTGCCTTGCTTCTTTGATAACGTCGTACCCGAGCACACGGATTGTTCCGGCGGTCGGTGCAAGTTGGGTTGCGCACATGCGCACAAATGTAGTCTTGCCTGCCCCATTTCTGCCCAGCAGAGTAAATACTTTGCCAGAATCCACCTTGAGTGAAACATCAGAGAGCGCAGCCTTGCGTGCATCCTTGTATATCTTAGTCACGCCAGTGGCTTCTATGGCAAGCATATGGTAACTGCATGCAAATCTCCAATGTAGACTTTCTGCTAGCAGGTGCGAGCTGGCAACTCTTGCATCCCCCTTTACAATTTTATTGGTGGTTATTGGTTGCTGCCACCTGCTGCCCCATAGTTCATATAGTCATGAGAATATGCACGATATCCTACCTGTGGGGAGCACATGCGGGTAATGAGTTGGGTTCGGTATTTGTCGTCGGATGAAAGATGTTGCTGCCACGATTTGCGAGGCTGGACATACCATGTTCCTATAGACAGCAAATGGTAAACGAGCCCGATGTAGTTACAATTACCGTCATGTCGAGCAGCAAGCCGGCAGTCCGGAGACTCCCTAAACCGCAGGATCCTGGGATCTCCCGCAAGTGAAGCACGATCATCTAGCAGAATCACGTTTTAGATATACAAATAAGTCCCTCTGTGCTAGGTATTGCATCAATGAGAAAAGAGTTCATAGTCGCCAGAATTGAGGCATCTCAGGACGGTAGCCCTTATGTGTATGTCACGTTCAACGACCCAAAGGAGTACAAGGCAGAGAGGTCCGGCATGAACCCATTTGGATCAGGTGTGGCGACCTTCAATTCGATCGAGGACCTGATGAGGAACATGCCTAAGGTCATGGCAAACATACCGGGGCTCGGTGGCGGACTGACTGAAACCCCTACGATAAAGCTGAGTATGAGAGAATATCAAGACATGGGGATCAAGGTCGGCGACAAGGTCTATATAGAGATCCAAAAGGTAGACAGCGGCGGTGTCTGAAATAAGAGAACGCTTTGATTTAAATACAGAAGCCGCGTATTATTGTCCGATTGGGGCAATCGGGCAATAATAGAAGTCTTCATGCGGAAGTAAAATTTCCTCTGATCCTTATCCATACGCCTTTTGGCCTTGACTTTTTCGATAGGGTCGCCAAGTGGCGCATTGCCAAGGTGTATGCCGATTTTAACACATACCTGATGCCGGCCATAACAGGGCTTGCAATATTCCTCATCCTGGGTTCACTTGCCATCCTGCTTGCAAACTCGGGAGCGCGTGGTGGGGTCGCATCGATTGGACCGCAGGCCAATCTGCTTATCCCAGGTCTGAACCCGTACCTTCCTTTAACGTATGGCTGGGTGGCGCTTGTAATTACAATAATAATCCACGAGGCAGGGCATGGCATTGTAGCCCGCGTTTATAACGTCAGGGTTGATTCTACAGGTATCGTATTGTTTCTCGGACTGCCGATAGGCGCATTTGTGAATATTGAAAGGGATGAGCTGAACAAGACCACCCTGAAGCAAAAGAGCGCGGTTCTGACAGCAGGTCCACTCAACAACATGATACTTGCAGGTGCTTCGCTGGCTGGCCTGTTTCTGGTCGTCTCGACCCTTACACCTCTGCCTCCAGACCCAGACGCCCCACAATTTGGGATCATGGTCGTCAACGTAAACGGCGGATCCCTTGCTGAATCTATTGGAATCGAGCCAGAATCCGTTATCCAGTATATTAACGGCCAAGAGATCAGGACGATTGATGACCTAAGTACCC
>DATLXY010000242.1:0-5591 GCA_035575335.1 Nitrososphaera sp.
TATCTTCAACATCGAAGAACTATAGTTAGCAAAAAAATGTTAGATCTGGCGGTAAAGAAGATCTAGAATTCAGGGTTCAATTTAAATTCAAACGTCCTCATTCCATATACGTATTTTGGGCTTTTCTCAAATTGATTAACATTTTACCAGGCGGGAGCTTATTGCACTAGCATCAAGCAAGGGATTTGGCACCAGTGGACGAGAAAACAATGCAGAGTAGGATACCAAACGAGACCGAGTGCGGGATCCGATGAGCCTGCCAGAAGCTGGACGTAGAGACATGAGCAAGTAGCCTTACAAGAAAGAGAACACTTGGAAGAGGCAGTCACGAAGTAAGGGCGAGAACTTCTCGCAGTAAGGGCTCCCAATGAGTACCAGGGAGTAAAAGGGCGAAGGATAGAAAAAAGACGGAAAAAATAAGAATCCAAGGGCTGGAAGTGCATAATGACGCTCTGGTTTTGGAAAAACACCAGACTGCAAGACGGTTTGATGTTTGCTCTCTCGACGACTGGAAGAGATTATAGGCAGTTATTGAACGTCTCTATAACAGAGACGTTGATTGCTATCCCATTACTAACGGCGGCGGGCTAAACCTTAATAGCATTAGCAGATCACCCATGAGTTTGTCATTGCCTCATAGTAAAGAAATGGATCCGGTTGACAAGACAATACTCGCCTCAATTTATTCAAGCATGCTTGATCCTTCGCTCACGGCCTATGACAGGATCAGGGCAAAAATACCCCTGAGTAGAGAATTCTACAATTCCCGAGTCAACCACCTCGTCAAGATGGGCCTTGTGGAAAAATCAGATCCAAACAAGCTTACCTTCATCGGCCGGGACGCACTCAAGGTCGTACTGGTCGGAGGAGTTTTTGATCTCATTCATCCCGGCCATATTCATACGCTCAAAGCTGCAAAAGCAGAAGGCGATGTTTTAGTAGTGGTTGTTGCAAGGCAGTCAACCGCGCAAAAAATCAAGAAGGACAGAAAGATCTACCACGACGAAAACCTGCGTAAGGAACTGGTGTCTTCGCTGTACTTCGTCGACCTAGTCTTAATAGGAAGAGAGGGTACCCTCTACGATACAGTCGAATATGTCAAGCCAAACGTCATAGCTCTCGGATATGACCAGGCGCATAGCGAGAAGGAGGTCGCAGAAAACTGCAAGAAGCGCAACCTCAACGTGCACGTTATACGGCTCTCAACTCCAATACCGGGTTCAAAGAGCAGCACAATGAAACAGGAGTTGGGAGATTCGATCTACGGCATCTAATGTTGACCTAGGCGTACCTGAACCTTTATCCTGTCGCCGTTCTTGATCCCAGCCTTTTGCTTGATGGATTCTGGTGCGATCACCTCAAGCATCGTGTCGTCATAATGAGTTCGCTCAAGTACAAGGACTGCAGCGTTATCGACGACTCCGTCGTTAATCGCTGCCCGGTAGCATTTCACCCATCCGTATGTTCTGGTGCCATCGCTAAAGCCATCCAAGAAAATCGATGCATGCTTGCCGAGCTCACGCCTTGCGCTCATGTATATCGGATCTGAAAGCTGAACGTTCAGAGTACCTGGAAATGGTTCATACCCTAGCTTCTCGCGGAACTGCTTTTTGTAGCCTTCAAGTGACATATAGTATGCTCCTTCGCCCATACCAGATACGACGCGTCCTTCAAAGTTGATGGATGACGGTGCAGACTCCAGTGCCAACCTCAGCGAGGAGTAAAGGGTCTGGATCTCTGAATAACCCTTGTCAGTAACCCGAATCGCAAACTTTTGCCCCTTTTTTGTGCGCTCGATATATCCGGAGTTCTCAAGGTCAATAAGGTGCTTTGAGGCAGCCTGTTGCGACCTGTCGATTTCCTTGCCAATCTCAGTAGTCGTCACTTCAACAAAATTGTGGCGTGCTCCCTTTGAAAGGAGCAGCGCCAGAGTCATTATCTGCTGAAGCTTGAACTTGGGCATTAGCGCTAGTTGCTTATCCCAATGTCACCGAAGGTCCTAATCCGGATGTCTGACGGCTTCTTCAGCTCAGTGGTCCTGTGACCAACGATATACTCGATACCTGCCTTGTCAGCGGCGTCGACGAGCCTCTGGGTGACAATCCCATCTATAACGAGTAGCTTGGCACCTTCTGCACTGTCGAGCTTCTTGATGACTTCAGAAACTGGCACTTTTAGCAGTGTGTTCATAGAGCCATCAAGGACAACTGCTTCAAGCGTCTCATTTATCTGGGGAAAGACTCCCCTGACGGCGGAAAGTATCTCGGGCTTATCTTCTGCCAGCACTTCCTTTGACGGCTGGGATGGAGTAGGAGATTCTTGTGACGTTGACGAGCGGTACTCTTCACGTGCCTCCCGGTCTCGTTCTCTGCGGTGTCTCCTGTCTCCTCTCTCGCGGTCCCGGTCGTGCTCTCGTTCCTGACTTACATGAACCTGCTGCTGTTGTGGTTGCTGCGATGTCTCTGTTACAGGAAGTGCGTCCTTCAAGATCTCTGCCAGTTCTATCGGCGTGCAGTCTTCTACATCTTTTCCAGGAGGCGCCCTCAGAACCTTGTCGACCTTTACAACGCCGTGGAGTTCCTTAAGTATGAGATCCCCGGCTCTATCCCCATCAAGGAATGCAACCACACGTTTACCTTCCGTGAGCTTTGTCACGGACTCGTCAATGCGCGCGCCTTCGATCGCGATCGCGTTGTCATAGCCTGCACGAAGTAGGTTTATGACATCAGCCCTTCCTTCGACGAGTATTATCCAGTCAGAGTCGAAAACCCCGGTTCCGCATGCCAACTGGGCCTTTCCAAAGGTTGTGAGTTTACCGGGCTTGCTTGCGTCGTAGACATCTTTGAGCATCTCTTCCCCCTCGCTTATCGTCTTTGTCGCCCACTCCTGGACGATTTTTTTGGCGCGGTCGACGATCATCTTCTTCTTTATTGCGCGTATGTCATCGATCCCCACAAGGCTGAACTTTGCTTGAAACGGCCCTACTTTGTCTATACTCTCGATCGCCGCAGCGATAAGAGCAGCAGTTGATATGTCTGTACTCATCGGTATTAGAGCATCTCCCTTTGTCATGTTGCCCTTTGTGTCAACGTTTACTTCGATTCTTCCGACCTTGGATACTTTTTGCAGTTCGTTTAAGTTCATTTCTGGTCCGAGCAGACCTTCGGTCTGTCCAAAAATAGCACCGATAATATCGGCCTTCTCGACCAAACCATCAACCTCAAATTTTAATTTGACATGATATTTTACGATACCTGTACTAGGCAATTTCTTTCATAACCTCGTAGTTTTTTTGTATGTGAAACATTTTTCTTTGCTTGAATATAAGTGCTTTGTGAAGAATGAGTATGTGATAGGTTACGTGTAAAAATACAGATCTTTGCGGCTCCCAGTCATGCCAGATAAGCGCGGCGCATAGATCACCAGGTCTTCGACATGTCTAACCTTGCCATTCGTTATCCTTGCAAGTGCTCGTTTGTAGGTAAGACTCACTCTATGTCTGCGCGACTGCAGCTGAGACACCAGCCTGCTTGTGAGATACTTGCCAGTTCTGTCCATGTCAAGTAGCAAGATCATCTTCTTGTTTCTGACATTGTGACTGTCGAGAAAGTCTGCTATTCCCTTAAAATGATGAAATACTGCAGGATTGCCGGTGAATCCTACCATTGAGAGTGCCTCGGCGTCGCGTTTCCCTTCAACTACAATGACAGACCCTTTCTGTGATTCTTCGTTGAGCATGTCGATAAAATTACGCAGGCGTTCAACGGTTTCGTCGTCACTGGCCCTGAATTGGTAGCCCATCTGCCGACCTTAATTGGTAAATGTGAGATTTAACATTTTGCCCTTACATTGAATAAATAAGCGTGCGTATATAGGTTATGACGTCTACAATTGTCCAAGATACTCTCCATACGGAACATTGCCTGCGAGACACTCGGCACCCTCGAACAGCTGTTCCGGTCCGACGGCTTTGAAATAGAAGAAGTCATTGCGCAGGAGGAAGCAGTTCCAAATAGCTCAAAAGGCTATGCGGCAATCGTGATCCTCGGTGGCCCGATGGCTGTCTATGATAACCTTCCGTACCTTCAGAAAGAACAAGACCTCATCAATGAGGCAATAAGGGCCAATACGCCAGTGCTAGGAATATGCCTAGGCTCCCAGCTTGTTGCCCAGGCCGCCGGTGGCAAGGTGTACAAGGGCAATAAGAAAGAGATTGGATGGGGCTCCGTCTACGTAACCCCCGCTAGCAGCAACGATATTTTCAAAGGGGTAACCGAAAAAACCATCAGGGTTTTTCATTGGCACGGCGATACATACGACCTGCCACCTAAAGCGAAAATGCTGGCGTATTCTGATCTTTATCCACAAGCCTTCAGGATAGGCTCTGCGGTTGGCATACAGTTTCACCTCGAAGTCGACAGGCACATGATCGAATCGTGGATCCGAGAATACGACGCCGAGTTGGAGGTGGAAAGGGTGGAGCCCGAAAGCCTATTGCCGTCCCCGGAAGACCTAGAAGAATTGTCTAAAATATGCGGGACGGTCTACAACAATTTCACGCGTATCTTGAAGAGTTAGGTGGGAAACGTTGCCGTTATGTTGTTGTCCTCCGTGCAGTGCGATCTAAACCTGCGGAAGATGACACATCGCTCCAAGAGCATGTTCAAAGCTACACCTATTTTTCACCCTGATAGCATTTGCAATCCTGAAAACAACTTCAACTCTTGTCAGGTGGCAACACATGTAAATGCATATTGTAGCCGCGAAAAAGGGCGAACGTTCTATGTGTTAGATGTAAAAATTCCAAGTATGTTTCAATCTTGAGGTAACTATATAGGAAGCTGAACGGGCTTTTCTCCTAACTATGGTCAACGGGAAGGTTCAGCAAATCTTTAATGACGTTTATTCGACCAAAGAAAAAGTCATCACAGAAGAGCTCGCTAAACATGTTTTGACCGAATATGGTGTAAAGGTCCCCAAGTATGCACTTGTAAAGTCTGCGGATGAGGCCGGCACTCAGGCCCAGCAAGTCGGCTTCCCGCTAGTAGCAAAGATAGTTTCTCCGCAAATCCTGCATAAGACTGACGTCAAGGGCGTAAAAGTTGGCCTGCATGACGAGGCTGCAGTCAAGGAAGCGTTCAACGACATGTATGGGAGATTGAGCGCGCAATACAACGTCAAAGGTGTGCTTCTTGAAAAGATGGCTGCACCGGGCGGAATTGAACTTATCATCGGATTGCAAAACGATCCACAGTTTGGCCCGGTGATCATGGCAGGGATCGGTGGTATCTATACCGAAGTCTTCAAGGATGTCTCATTCAGGGTTCTGCCGATAACAAAGGAGGATGCCATTAACATGATCGAGGATCTTAGGGGCAACAAGATTCTGAAAGGGTTCCGCGGCATACCACCAGTTAACATGGACATGTTAGCAGAGGCGCTTGTCAATATAGGCAAATTCGGAACTGAAATGGCGCCATTCTACGAGAGCGTCGACTTTAACCCGGTAATATTCTATGAAAATGACTATGTTGTGGTTGATGCGAAAATTCTGCTACGGGAAAAGCCGGACCCGAACGTCATATCTAAGG
>DATLXY010000243.1:0-4705 GCA_035575335.1 Nitrososphaera sp.
CCAGTTGTCGTGGGATCGAAGTCCACCGGGTCCGCAATCTCTAAATCTGACTGCCAACAATAGCCTGCCGCTCAAATGATGACCTGTTATCCACGGGAGCCAAAGCGATGAAATGCTTACGACGGTCTGATGAGTGCTCTAGTACCGGGGAAGTAGACATTTGGTTGGAATAGCTGGGAACGCCTCAATCCCGGCATACACATGTATCTGCTATGTGCGTATGAGCAGGTCGTGCAACTGTTTCAATATCCTAGCTGTAGCACCCCAGATCACGTTGTTATTGTAGGTGAACTTGTAAGCATCTGGGGAGAACCCATAGTGCTCGGCATCTCGCTGCATGGTCCTCAATGTATCCATGAGAGGCGGATCGATCACTGATTCGACTTCGCTTGTCGCAGTCCTGTATTGCGGCAGCATATCCTGAATAGTTACAAATGGAATAATAAAGTGGTTTGAAGTCATTGTGTACACGGCGCGCAGGCTGCCGGCAACCTGATCCGGAGTAAATGAAATCCCGATCTCTTCCTCGGTTTCCCGAAGCGCAGTTGTAAGCAGAGTGCCGTCACTTTCAACGTATCGGCCCCCGGGAAAGGAGATCTCTCCCTTGTGTGCTTTCAGGTTAGAGCTGCGCTTAGTAAGAAATACGTGTGGTTCATTGCCATGGTAGTGGATTATCACAAGCACGGCTGCTGGTGTAGCAAATACCGTGTTGGCCGCCATGTACGTTCTCTCTGACAGAGCAGGCCGCAGAGCAGAGAGAATCTCATCTTTGCGCAACGTTGACTGAGATCGTCGCAGTCAAATATATGCTCTCAGAACACGAGACCTTTCATTTAATAATGCCGGGTGCAACTCTTCTGGATTGGCGATGAAGATATCCTACGAGCTGAACCCGCCCAAGATCGTCAAGGGAGAAAGGTTTGATCTGACCAAGCTGAACGCCGATATGGCGGTGATGACTGCAAGGGCATCGCAGCTTTCCGGCCTTGTTAGCGACATCCATCTGACAGATTCGGTTCTTGGCATACCAAGAATATCAAGCGTCACCGCCGCCCGATACATCAAGGATCACGTTGATGCAAAGATGAGCTGCAGTATCAGAGTGCGTGATCGCAACTTTACTTCATTGTGCCAGGTAGTCTCTGATGCAATACTGACAGGAGTCGATAGTCTGCTTCTGCTGATGGGCGACGAGCCGGCGGGAAGGCAGGGCGATTCAGGTCTGCGTCCAAGCGCAGCAGTCAAGATGTTGAAAAAAGAACATTATGATTTAAGCATCAAGCTTAATCTGTCATGCCCGGCGAAAATCAGGGACAAGTCAGATCCGGCAATTCAGAACAAACTGCAGGCAAGACCCTACTCCCTTGTAACCCAGTCAATTTCTTCACTGTCCGACCTTGGTGAGATTGTGGATCTGGCCAAGCCTTATGGCATCAGGGTCGTTGCCGTAGTCATGGTTCCTTCTGAAAAGAACAGGCAGTCAGCGTCAACAATTGGACTTGATTGGTCTGCATACGAGAATGACCCGGTCGACTTTGTAAAGGAGGCCGCCAGGATTGCAGACCAAGTTCTCCTCACTTCCCCCAACAGCTTTGCTTCCGGCCTAGAGCTTCTAAAGCGGCTCAAGTAACACTATTGTCCTCATCCCTGACTGGAGGAGATATCTCGCCCTTCATTGCGTCGATCACCTGACGGCAGTATGCCTGAAGGTTCTCATCCTCAGGTAGACGTGGTCGGCGGTAGTCAACCGTGATCTCTTTTTTCACAGTTCCAGGCCTTTTTGTTAAAACAATAACCTTGTCGCCCAGAACTACGGATTCTAGGATGTTGTGCGTGATGAACATTATCGTCTTCTTAGTCCGCGCCCATATCAACTGTAGCTCGACTAGCAGCAGGTCACGAGTCTGACTGTCTAGGGCGGCAAATGGCTCATCCATCAGAAGAACTTCAGGGTCGATTGCAAGCGCTCTTGCGATGGCAACGCGCTGTTTCATGCCGCCTGACAGCTGATACGTGTAGGCATCAGCGAACTTGGTCAGTTGCATCATCTCCAGATAATGCATGGCACGCTCACGTCTCTTATCTTTCGGAACACCTGCCATCTTCAATCCAAACTCCACATTATCCACAACTTTAAGCCATGGAAATAACGCGTTTTCCTGAAATACCATTACGCGATCGGGGCCGGTTTCAGTCACAGGATGACCATCCAGTATAACCTCACCTTCAGTTGGTTTGTCAAGTCCTGCCAGTATGTTCAGAAGCGTTGTCTTCCCGCAACCAGATGGCCCCACAAAGCAGACGAACTGTCCGTCTTCTATCGAAAGATTGACTCCTTTTACAGCAGTGATTAGCTTGGTTTCATTTCCCTGAACGGCGTTGAACTGTTTGCTGATGTTTCTGACTTCAAGCTTGGCCATCTCGTGTCCCTTCTACGTCTTCTTTACACCAAGTCGCTCGTGTCGCCAAACTGCTTCATCTTACTTATCCGCCGCCTGTCTAGGAACGTAATGACTGCGCCGGCTATTGCTGCCAGTATACCAACAATTAGCAGGGAGGTGAAAGCGACAGCTCCCATAGCTGTAGAGAGGTCGCTTCTGCTCAACACGGTCTCGTAATCCTCGAGTAATACCGAGGCTTCGAGTGTTACGCTTGTCGGATTTGTAAGCACAAGTGTGTAAACTCCCGGTTCTTGTGTCTCAAAAGCTTCCATCACGAAGGGCGGAGCTATGTCCTTTTCAACGAGTATATCACCTGAAGGATCTCTTATTTCGACTCTAACCTGGCCCTCAAATTCTGGGAATGCTACGACATAAGCAGCGACGCTGGCGTTAACATTCTTTTGTATTTCAACAGAAGCACCCGGCTCCACACTGAGCGTTTCTTCCTGTCGTATGGTGCTTACAAATTGCGATCCATAGTATGCAAGCATTGAAAAGCCGATGGCCACCATCGCCCCGCCTGCGATCATCAATAATGGGCCCCTCTTTAGATGCAATCTGGAGATGCGTAATGCCTAGTAATTATATAATCTTATCAAAAAAGATTTCCATCTTCCAAAACCCTAGATAGAGCTCGTGCAAGGTCACCTCAACGTTAAAACGAGAATGGAGAAGTTCGTAATCACAGACACGGTTACTTAACAATACACTTGAGGAAATGGCAATCTTACGCGAGGGAGCACGCCAGAAAATTCATCCATAGCTTCTCTGAAACCACCCCCGCGATGCACGATGTTGATGCAGAACAAAGAATGTGAGAAAGTTCATCTCTGCTACAGTAGCACATATAGCGAACTTGTGGATGTCCGCCGGGACAGGAAGGACAGGGATCGAATTTCAGAGCCCAAGGCAGAGCAATGTGAACAAGCTACCCAAGTTGACTATTGTTTTAGTAACCACCCGTATTGATAGATTGATGTTAGTGTAGAATGACAAACAGGTAGATTGCGAAGGAAACATGCTCAAGTTGGTGCAGAACAGGGAATTGCCAACTTGCATCCTCCAAGAAGAAAATACCTACATGCTCGATAACTTCAAAATTGTAAGCCCATTCGAAAATAATTCTTTATCGTAGAGAACTATTAATTATTGGATCACCATGTATTCTGCTGTTAGGTTGTATGTCTCCTCCCCCATACTTTTCAGCGGACTCTATCGACACATATTATGAAGATCACGGAGATGTCAAATCATATCCACTTGTCCTCATTCATCCTATAGGGGGCAACATCCTGGTTTGGAACAAAGAAATACAACTTCTTCTAGAAAGCGGCTATAGAGTAATTGCATATGAATTGAGGGGCCACCACAGGACAGGAATGGGCCGCGTTGGCGCATTCGCAATGCAAGACCTTGTCAAAGATTTGCGACTATTGTTAGAACATCTAAAAGTAGAGAAGTGTAGCATGATTGGTCATTCAATCGGCGGCATTATCGCATCTATGTATGCAACTCAATATCCCGAGAATGTTGATGCAATCATTCTGATCAATTCCTCCCCGAAGAAATTCCTAGAAAGAGACTTGGAAAAGCATTTCCTTACGCGAGAAATAGCAATCAAGAAGGGTATAGAGGCTCTGGCTGGACATAAACTGAGGAGCTTCGATGAGTCAAGAGATCTGTTTAAGGACAAGAAACACTCTGATTTTTTCAGGGAAGTTTTCACAAAGACATCAGTTGAAGGCTTTGTGGCAGCCACGCTGGCACTCTACACTGTACCTAGTAACGTCGTTGAAAGGCTCCGATCTTCAAATTGCAGAGTGTTTGCCATAGTCGGAAGCGAAGATGACGTCTTTATGCGACTCATCAAAGAAACGCGTGAGGAATTGCCCAACATGGAGGTGAGGGTTTTGGAGGGGAGCGACCATTGGGTAGTCATGGAAAAGCCAAAGCAACTCTACGATATATTGATGGACTTTCTTGGCCGGATCAAGAGGTGACCTTGCCTAATTGTTGTACTTACACACACATAGGTAACAGATTCGATTACCAGCATGGGTAACACTTCCGGCTAGGAAGTGTCATCAGAGATAGAAGAGACAAGATTCAACCTTATCCACGAACACGAACACGAACGTACTGGGGAGAGCGTCACCAACATCTGCAGAAGAAAGTACGGCGTATCAAGTAAGACATACTACAAGTGGAAGAAAAAGGTACCTACCTTGTACGCGGCATATATAGAAGGACTGAAGGACCTATCA
>DATLXY010000244.1:0-6272 GCA_035575335.1 Nitrososphaera sp.
GCAAACAAGCAAGAATAACCGACATCGATTTTTTGCTACGCAGTACAACACAGGTAGGCCGTTCGAACCCCCGTTTTCCGCCTTAAGTATCTTGGAGCGTGTAGCATATGATGGCTGTACATGGTAGCAGAGAATATTGCATAAAAGCTGTACTGACAGCTTTGGCAAACTACAAGCCAAAATCAGCTAAAGAAATTGTCAGTGCTACCGGCATCGACGAAAAGACAATATTCCATCTGCTGTCAAACCTGTGGAGGAAGCATCTAATTCTGAGAACAGACAAGCCGCTGTTTGAATATAACAAGCAGTTCAAGAGCAGAGCCGGATTTAAGAGCAACACTAGAATGTACCACCTGTATATCATCAATGATCATACGGAGCAAGGGGGAGAAACTTCAAACGATAACAACACCGTTTTCCTTGACGGCCACAGATTTGTACAATTCCACCCTGAATACTCTGACAAGCGCGGTAACAGGGGCAGCAAAAGCAAGGCTCAGCTTGTCTTGAACTTAAAGACAATCCAGACAGGGCATTCTATTCCACTGAAATTTTCAATACACTGAAGGAAAAAGGAGTTACGATGCCAGACATCATGACAACTGCCAGAAGGATGAGAGGAAAGGATTGCTGTACGTGAGAGGATACCAAACCCATGACTCACAGTCACCATTTCAGGAAGGCTATTTGATAACATGGATTGAGCAGCAGAATAATGGCAACGACCTTGATGCATTAAAGCAGGCTGTCATGCGCACAAACGAAGCGCTGAAGGATAATGCATCAACAAATCCATTAGTACAACGGGTGCTGGCGATAAGGAACCTGATAGTAAGTGAAACAGAGCTTGGCAGAATCACAAGCGTGAATCAGATTAAAGACATGCTCAAATCAACTACAGACATGGAAGCCGAATAAGCCATCATGCGAGCCATGCAGCTGTATCCGTCTATCAGAGAGATAAAGCTCTTTGACGCCTACCGCTACTTTTACCATGATTCCATGAACGTTGAAGTATTGAACGCTTCTCTTGAAATGGCAAAGAACTATATCATGATAAGCAAGTGAAGGACGAACCACATAGGCCATAACTGGGAAGCCTGCGTTGAATGGTTCATTGATAAATTTACTATATGAGCTGAGTTTCGGACACAGAATCACAGACAGAACGGTAAAGGTGGCTGCAGAAGAATGGATCCGCGGAGAATCACGCTCCATTTGATAAAAAGCGTGGGCGATGGAAGGCGAAGTGCCGAAGTTGACATTGACTGCGACGCCTTCAGTGTTTACCAAGCCTGTCAGATATGTCTTGGAATGCAAGTGGGGAATCGTCAGCAGAAGGGATCTGGACGACTTTTTCAACGTGCTGAAGTGGAGTATAGATTTCGGCATAGACACCCCGGAAGGGAGGCAGGTAAAGAATGGCGTTGTTGGGGTGTTTGCAGGCGGCTCTTTTGAAGACGTCCACCTAAAGATGAATGGCAATGGCAACGACACCATTACGTTAGCCCAGTACGCTGAGAGGTTGAATGTCCAGCTCCTGAGAGCATCTAATTTCAATGAAAAACTGCGCGATAAATGAGTGCCAAAAGATGGGAGGGTACAAAAGATTTGCAAAGCGGCAAGGGACGAACTAGACGTCAGAAGGATGCTTGAGGCGGTATGCAAGAAACCAGAAGATGCAAAAGATGTCTTGGACCGAGCAGTCAAAACCAATATCAGCGTTTACAAGTTTGAAGAAGAACTTGAAGCAATTGACAACTGTGGCCGCAAATCCATCCTCGAGTGCCGGGTACTCGAAGGGAAGGAGAGCAAGGCGTTCTGGGCAGACGTGTTCCAAGACATGGCATCCCGCGGCCTGAAGAAGGTGCAGCTGTTTGTGACAGACGACTTTCTGGATGTCCGGAAGATAATCGCCAAACTCTACCCTTTCTCAGATCACCAGCTGTGCTATGTTCATATGGAGCGAAACCTGATGCGGCGGCTGTCCAGGAGGGCGTGTGCGGCAGCCAGGCCTCACGTCTACGTGGCAAAAGAGAGCCAGACCCAGGAAGACGGGCTGAAGCATTTTGCAGACGTCTGTGCCATCATAGCAAAGGAAGGCCTGCAGAACGCCGCCAGGCTGGAGGAGAGGGCCAGAAACTACCTTGCTTTTCTGGGCTACCCTGCATAGGTGAACAAGCACATCTACACCATCAACGCGGTGGAGAGCATCAACTCCGGGATGGAGTACATGCGGCTCGAACTTGGCTGATACTTTCCTTCCAGGAAGGCGCTTGGCGGCAACTATTTCGTCCAGATCGAAAACGAGTCGTGGATGAGAAAAACCAGTACCTGCCATACACTCGGCCTCATACGAGCTGCGGCAGCTGCATCCGCCATGTTCTATTTGAATGAGGAGGCGGTGGTGTGACGTCAGGGATGGAATATATGACAGCGGCCACGCATTACAGTCATACACAATTTTTAGGGATAGTCTCCAGTAGTAAATGTCCATCCAGTTTTTTAGATCCTCGCATGAAGTGTTGTTCCACATGTGCTTCCTGGATCTCTATGGTTTCACGCAACTTTGTTGCTGTGCCGAAGACTTGTGCAACTACTACTGTTTCGTTATGGCTCATGGCAACCTCGGATGTTTTTCATTAAAAAGTTACAATACGTAGTTCATTGATAAAATGAAGGTGCACAAGGCCACCTCATCTTATTTTGGTTGGGCCGGTAGGACAATACTGAGATGTTCAACAAATGCTACGGTGGCATAGGAGATTAGACACCGCAGAAGAAAATGGATGCAACTGTTGAATACACCAACAAGGAACAGGAATAAGCTGAAGAAAAGTGTTAACATGTCTATAACTGAAATTGTTGTCAATATGTTAAGTACAACAATTAACGTAACCATTTACCTTTTTGAAGTTCCCGCACGGCCACTGAACCTTTTTGGCCTGAAAAATTCAGACGCGTGCGTGAAAACCAGCGAAAATGACCCTTTACTTCAAAAAGCTAAACTCAGCAATTAACAAACTTCTTCAGAGGAGGAGGATTATCTCTCCCAATCCCCGCTGTGATGTTCCAGTCTTGGTTACACACTACCGTCTTGGGCTTGACTCTCCAGTTACGATATAATGCACAGAGTCGCCTATATAGCAAGCATGATCTGCTATCCTCTCGAGATATCTCAGTATAAGCAGGGCCGAGATGTAGCAGCGTGGGTCTGCGAACTTCTTGTCTTTGCCAGAGTGCGGGCTAAGAACCTCGCGGAGGTATTTACGGTATAGCGCGTCTACGGTGTTGTCCATCTTGTAAAGTTGTTGGGCAGCATTCTTGTCCCTTGAATGCAGTGCAAGCACGCTCAACTTTATCATTTCCCTTGCGATGGACGACATTTCAAGCACCGCGCTCTTGTCACATTCCCCAACCGAGCCCATAGTTTCAAGAACGTCAACGATATCGTATGCATATCGCCCAAATCTTGAGAATCCATACGCAATCTCCATACAAGAACGGATATACCGGAGGTCTGTTGCAACAGGCTGATATCTAGCGATAAGTTCGATTGCTAGGTCTGAAACTTCATCCTGTAAAACTCGCAGCTGCTCTGACCATTCAAATATGGTCTTCTTGACGCTAGTTCCCTTCTCATATGATTCTATGGCAGTGATGACCGACCGCTCTGAGATTCCTGACATGTCCATTATCAGGTTCCTGATCCTGTCGATGCCTAGGTCAAGGAGTCTTGTCAATTGTCAATCTGCGTCCTATGAACTCGAATATTTCTGTTTGGTTTGAGAGACCTGTCATGTCATTCAGAGACCCGTTTTTGTAGCCTCTTCCTCATGTACACGGCCGTCATGTTGAGCGATATGAGAATAAGCAAAAGCACTATGATCCCCGCAGCAGAGAGGTCAATGAAGGACTGCGACGGCCTGCTGACCCAGTTGTATATCTGCAATGGCATGACCGTGAACTCGTCAAATATGGACATAGGATCTCTTCTGATGAATATTAGTCCACTTACCACGAGTATAGGCGCGGCTTCGCCTATGGCTCTTGAGATGGCAAGAATCGAGCTCGTCATTGCAGTCGGTATTATCCTTGGGAACACTATTTTGAACACGACTTGGTACTTGCTCGCGCCAAGAGCATATGCGCCGAACCTGTGAGTTAGTGGCACAAGCCTTGCGCTCTCTAAAGTAGTTACAGTTATCATGGGCAGGACAAGGAACGCCAGAGCTATCGCTCCGACTATTACGGATCTACCAAACCCGATGGTATATGCAAGGAAGCTTAATGCGACTAGGCCGAATATCACAGAGGGAACTCCTGCCAAGTTGGTCAGCGCAAGTTGTATCATAATGCTGAGCCTACTCTTGCCCCCATACTCGTTCAGATATAGACCAGTGGCTATTCCTATCGGAAGCGCCAATGCCACAGCCAGTCCTACGGTGTATAGCGAGCCCAATATCGCTGGCCTCATGCCTGCCTGATCGACGTTGCTTGACGGATAATTGAGAACAAGGTTAGGGCTAAGCTTCCCGATACCGTTCAGCGTTACGTTGACCAGAAGCACGGTCAATGCGATTATGCAGATGCAGACTGCGATCAGGGCATAGAGTTCGAACCCGAGCTCCAACAGGCTCGTGCTATTACCCTTCATTATCGCCTGTTTTTCACTCATGTCTGATCTCCCACCTTTTCTTAATGTAGTGCGATATCACATTTAATATCGCGACTATTACAAAGAGATATACACCGACTGCAAAGAGAGAGGAATATTCTATAGTACCTCTTGGGGCATCGCCTGTAGCTGCCTGCGCTATAGCCGACGTCATTGTCATAATACTTTCAAATGGGTTCAACGTCAAAGTCGGTCTCAGGCCTGCCGCTATCGCGACAATCATTGTCTCGCCTATGGCCCTACCCATCGCAAGAATTATGACTGCAAATATTGCTGATAGCGTGTATGGTATTACTACTCGCATGATGACGCTGCTCTTCCTCGCGCCTAAGGCATAGCCCGCGGCCTTCAGGTTCTGCGGCACAGAATAAAAGGCGTCCTCACTAAGTGACGCTATCATGGGTATCACCATCACACCCATTGCCATGCCAGCGGAAAGAGCATTGTACGTGTAAAGGCTTGGTATGAGCGTCTGAAGATTTGGTGTTATGAAATATAATGCGATGTAACCATATACAACTGTAGGAATACCTGCAAGGACCTCCAGCACAGGCTTGATGACATTCCTCAAAGAAGTCGAGGCGTATTCACTCAAAAATATCGCCGAGCCGATACCCACGGGTATCGCTATTCCCAGCGCTATGACAGTAGTTAGTAACGTTCCTGCCAGTAGCGGCAAAACACCGAATGACTTGTCGTCAAAGAATGCTGCCCATTTTGTTCCGAACAGGAAATCCAAAGCAGATACTTCAGAGAAAAATATGGCTGATTCAGAAGCCAGCGAATATACTATGATAATTATGGCGGCTACTGCGAGTAGCGCCGCCCCAAATAATGCAAATTTTACTAAATGGTCGATGATCTCGTTTTTCCGTAGGCTGGTTTTGAAGAGTTCTGATTGTGAAGAAAAAGAGGAATGAGGTTGCCGATCTCTCTTGCCTCTGCTCAACCGCACCACCTAAGTCTGCATTTTCCTCCCATATATGAGCTAATACAGGAGGCTGTTGAATGTCTCTTGATCGTTGGTCATGTAACTTGCCTCCTTCAGAGCTAACAGAGCTTCACTGTAGTACTGGTCAGGGAGGGCCACGTATTGCACTCTCTGGACAGCGTCCTTTGCATTACTTAGATAAAACTCTACGAATGCCTGCAGCTCCGGCTTGCTCTGAAGCTTGTCATAATTCACGTGTATGAATAGTGGCCTTGATAGCGGATATTCGCCTGATGTTACACTTTGTGCTTCTGGAAATATGCAGTTCCCTCCATCCGAAACTCTCAATACCTTCAGCCTATCGCCAGCAGCCTCTACATATGCCAACGGTATGTATCCAAGGGCATATCTGTCGTTTGCCACCCCCTGAACCAAGACGTTGTCGTCTTCGCTCGGTATGTAGTCGGTAGTTGATGATCTGGCTTCGCCTACGACGCGCTCGGTAAAGTAATCGAACGTTCCAGAGTCGGGGCCTGCACCGTAGAGTCTAATCTGCTGGTCAGGGTTCGATGGATTCAAGTCGCTCCACGAAGTTATAGTGCGTTCTGGTTTCCACATCTCCTTAAGCTGATCTATGGTTATGCAGTCGTCGGGCACTAGATT
>DATLXY010000245.1:0-5960 GCA_035575335.1 Nitrososphaera sp.
GGGGCAAGGGTGGCAGCGTTACGATCGAGATCATCCCGGGACCGAGAGGTCTTGGCATAGTGGCAGGGGAGAACATCAAGAGCCTGCTCAAGCTGGCTGGGCTAAAAGATGCTTGGACGAAGTCATTTGGAGCAACCAACACGATGTCGTCCACTACAAAGGCGATCTTCAATGCTCTGCGGAGCACATACAGCGTAGGTTGATGGTGAGATTTATGGCATATCTGGTTGTCAGAATAAAGGGAACCGTTAACATCCCGCAATGGGCACGGAAGACTCTTGACGGACTGAACCTCGACAAGCGGTTCCGCGCTACAATAGTGCCGGAGACCAAGGAGTACCTTGGCATGCTGAAAACTGTCAAGGATGTGGTCGCTTGGACAAAGGCTGATGCAGGCATTGTCAAGGAGCTGCTTGAGAAGCGTGGTAGGAAGTCCGGCTACAAACCATTGACAGCATCTGACATCCCTAAGGAGTACAAGAGCATCGACGACCTCGCATCGGCGATAGCGGAGAACAAGGTCACGATGAACAAACTTGAAGGAATCAAACCGTGGTTTGCGCTAAGCCCGCCAAGAGGTGGATTCAAAAGAAAGACCAAGACCCAGTACGCGCAGGATGGGGTTCTTGGAGAAGACAAAGAGCTTGTAGAGATTGTAAAGAGGATGCTCTAAGTGCAGCAAGACTTAATTAAGGTGCAACCAGACGTGATAGCTAATAATTCCAGCCCGGTGATGGTGTGATTTATGGCTACTAGGTTTAGAAAAAGCAGAAGACAGCGCGGCAGCAGATACTGTGGCTGGGGCCAGATCGGCCAGCACAGACAGGCCGGCAGCAGGGGCGGCGTTGGTGGTGCAGGAAAGCACAAGCACTTTTACATACGCACAGTAATCGAGGAACCTGACCATTTCGGTCACGATCCGTTCAACTCCTTTAACCGTAACCTTGTGCAGAAATGGATAAACGTACGCGACCTTGACACCCTCTTTGCAAAGCACGGCAAGACTGACGAAAACGGAAAGGTTGTCCTCGACCTGACCTCGCTGGGCTACGACAAGCTGCTAGGCGGAGGCTCTATCAGCGGGGCTTATACGATCAAGGTGGCCAAGGTATCAGAAAGTGCCAGAAGCAAGATCGAGGCTGCAGGTGGCGAGGTTATAACAGAAGATGAGCAGCGCGACGACCAGTGAGCACAAGCTCAGGCGGTTCGTAAAGGCCGCGTCTGCCTATGTTCCGCAGGTTCCAAAGCCAAAGAAGAAGATTTCACTGGCGGAAAAGTTTGTCTGGACGGGAATTGCGCTTTTTGCATACCTCATCATGGGTCAGATTCCGCTCTACGGTGTAACAGACGATCCTGCTTTTGATTTTCTCGCCTTTGCTCGTATAATCTTTGCTGCACAACAGGGAACCCTGATGGAGCTTGGCATCGGGCCAATAGTCACTGCTGGCCTGCTGATGCAGCTGCTCAAGGGCTCTGACCTCATCAAGCTGGACTTTAGGAACCCTGACGACAGAGCGCTCTTCACGTCGGCGACCAAGATAGTCACGATAATAGTAATAGTGGCAGAGGGCGGACTTTATGGCGTCAGCGTATATGGTCCGCTGATGGCGCCTGATGTCCCCTATGCCATAGGTATACTTGTTGCTCAGCTCATAGGTGCCAGCGTGATTGTCATGCTCCTTGATGAAATGATACAGAAGGGCTGGGGCGTGGGTTCTGGTCTTAGTCTGTTCATCATGGCCGGTATTGCGCAGACGATACTGTGGAGTGTGTTCAGCGTCGTACCCTCACAGGTAGATGATGGGCCGTTAGGCATTTTCCCATTCACTATTGATGCGCTGATCAACGGAAACGGTGTCGATGCGATATTCAGAACCGGGCAGCTACCGAACCTCTTTGTGCTTGCATTAACCATTGGAATCATACTCGTGCTCGTGTATATTGAGGGCATCCACGTTGATGTCCCTATAGTATCAACAAAGTACAGAGGCTTTACCGCCGTCTACCCGATCAAGCTGCTCTATACTTCAGTTATCCCCGTGATACTTGCGTCCGCGCTCATTGCCAATGCCGTATTCATGGGTCAAATGCTGTGGGCCAACTACAATCCCAACAACTCAAACCCTGCCTTCAACTGGCTTGCACAGTTTGAACCCGGTGCGCAAGGTGGACAAGCGAACCCGACAGGAGGTCTGCTTTACTATATCACTGCTCCAAGAGGGCTTGATGTGGCAGCAGCTGACCCGCTGAGGGCATTTGTGTATGTGATATTCCTGACAGGCATTGTAACAGTCTTTTCAAGGCTTTGGGTCGAGCTCGGCGGATTGTCTGCAAGGACGGCCGCACGCAACCTGCTTGATGCCGACGTGCAGGTGCCCGGCTTCAGGCGCTCCGAAGGCTCTGTCGAGGCGCTTCTCAATAGGTACATTCCATCTCTCACGCTGCTTTCTGGAATAATAATTGGACTCCTCGCCGGCATTTCAGACGTGCTTGGAGTATTTGGTACTGGAACAGGAATTCTGCTTATGGTGAACATCATGGTCAGCTATTATCAGACACTGGTCAAAGAGCAGGTTGACACATACATGCCCGGTCTGGCGGCTCTCCTTGGCAGAAAACAGTAAACGTGCCATAATCGTAGGAATCCCTGGCGTGGGCAAGACCACCGTCATAACCCGCGCAGCAGAGATGCTCAATCAGAAGCACAAGACCACGGTCGTGGTCTTCGGAACGATCATGTTCGAAGAAGCAAAGAAAATGGGTCTTCAGAACAGGGACGAAATGCGCAAGATGCCGGTAGAGGATCAGCGCCGGCTGCAAGAAATGGCCGCCCAGCGGATCGCTGACATGAAGGATGACATTGTTCTCATCGATACCCACCTTTTTATAAACACGTCCGAGGGATACTATCCCGGACTTCCAATGAGGCTGCTGAACATAATGAAACCGACCAACCTTGTCATGGTAGCAGCCGAAGCGAGGGAGATCGCAGGGCGGCGCAAGACCGACCAGACCCGCCAGCGTGACATAGTATCTATAGAAGATATACAGAAAGAGCTGGACATTTCGCAGGTGATGGTGGCGTCCTGCTCGATACTGACGGGCGCTCCTTTTGCAGTAATTATGAACAGTGACGGCGGCGTAGAAAAAGCGGCAGCAAATATAGCAAAGATACTTGGGGGAGATGATGAGGCGTCATGAACATGCTGGATCTAATAATGCAGTGGCCGCTTGCTCCGCAGTACACTCAGCACCCGATATTCCCTGACTTGCTGTCTGCCACAATAGTCGCGCTTCTTATCTCTGTAGGCATGAACTTTGCGTTTGCGATGCTCCGGAAAAAGACTACTGACATTGAAAAGATGAACCGAATCATGAAGGAGACGACGGAGTGGCGCAAGCAGTACACCGACGCGATCAAAAAGCAAGATAAAGCGCGGATTGAGGAATTAAAAAAGAAGCAGGCATACGTCAACAAGATGGCGTTAGAGATGCAGCAGCAACAGATGCGCCCCATGTTCATCTACATGATACCGTCGTTTATGATCTGGATACTGGTATTCCCTGCAATATTTGGAGGAACGGTGTCACTATCGCCGATATATTTTCCGTGGATAAGCTGCAGCGACGAGAATGTGCAGACAGACATGCAGCCAAAGCTAAATGAGGACGGCACAGTCGCAACAGACGAAAATGGAAACGTTCTTCTCAGTGGTCCTTGCAGAGTGCCGGGGAACATCTACTTGTGGGGGTGGTTCCTGATAACCTCATTCGGGTTTAGCGGGATTATAGCCAAGGTCACCAAGACCAGCATGCCGAGCATGACTTAGAATTGACAACAACAGACAATAACAACAATAAGAAATTCAGCATCGTCATTTCTGGATGGCCTGCAGTGGGCAAGACCACCATAGCAGGCAAGCTTGCAGAAGAGTTTGGGCTTGTCATGTACAACGGTGGTGACATACTGAAGATGCTTGCATCGGAAAAGGGTTACTCTACGGCCCGGGAAGACTGGTGGGACACTGATGAGGCGAAAAAGTTCATGAAGGAACGCAAGTCTGACCCTTCTTTTGACAAGAAGGTAGACAAAAAGCTGGTGGAGATTGTGAAAAAGGGAGGCGCAGTCATTACCAGCTATACGCTGCCCTGGATAGTCAAGGAGGATGAGTCGGTGATTAAGCTGTGGCTTCGTGGTTCACCTGACAACAGGGCAAAGAGGATGGCAAACCGCGACGACATTAGCTTTGCCGAGGCAAGAAAGATAGTAGCTATGAGGGATGATCAGAACAAGAAGATCTATCACAGGCTGTACGGATTTTGCTTTGGCGAGGATCTGACGGTCTTTGACTACGTGCTCAACACTGACCGGCTTCCTCTCTCTTCGCTCATCGAGATATCCAAATTAATAGTAAGGCGGCACACAGGTGGATAGTGTAATAGCCTTTGAAGCTGCCGCAGCTGGAGAACCTCGTAAAGGTAGACGATGACATCACCGACGACAATTATGGTTACTATCCTGACAAGAGGCCTATTGAATCGCTTCTGCATTACGGATTGGTTCTGGTTGACAAGCCTGCCGGTCCGTCGAGCCACGAAGTAGTAGCATGGGTCAAGCGCATACTGGAGATTGAAAAGGCAGGCCACAGTGGCACACTTGATCCCGGGGCGACCGGGCTTTTGCCTATCGGCCTGGGGGAGGGTACCAAGGCACTCTCTGTCTTGTTACTTGGGCCAAAGGAATACTATGCAATTGCGCGCCTCCACGCACACGTTTCAGACGAGCGGCTCAAGCGCGTAATACGTGAGTTCACCGGCGAGATCTACCAGCGCCCGCCCCAGCGCTCATCCGTCAGGCGGGTGACCCGTGTAAGGACGGTGTATGAATTTGAGCATTTGGAGACTTATGACAGGCTGGTACTGATGCGGATCCTCTGCCAAGCAGGCACATATATACGCAAGATAATTTATGACATTGGCGAGGTGCTGTCACCAGGTGCTACCATGGTTGAACTCCGAAGGACAAGGGTGAGCAATTTGTCTGAGCAGAATGCTACTGGCAGTGGTGGACTTGTCAGGCTGCATGACCTTGCCGACGCGTACCAGCGCTACAAAGAAACAAAGGACGATGAAAAGCTGCGCCGGTTAGTAATTCCGATCGAGCGCTGCCTTGAAGGGCTAAGGGGGGTGATGGTGCGAGACACCGCAGTTGATGCATTGTGCCACGGCGCACCACTGGCCGTCCCGGGGGTGATAGCGGTGCCAGAAGACTTGCGTGTTGGCGAGTTGGTAGGGATCTACACCCTCAAGGGAGAGATTATTGGTCTGGGACAGGCTGCCATGACAAAGGAGGAGATAGAGCAGAACAGCCGTGGAATCGCGTTTGCAATGAGACGCCTAATCATGAAGCCAAGCACCTACCCGAGAACATGGCGATCCAAGGGTGAGCAGGCAGCCAGCGTTAAAGTGCCCTCCGAAGTTGACCTAGACAGGCTAGAGACAGAAAACGCTGAGGAGCTTTGATATGTTTGTGAAAGCAAAAACATTCTTGCAAACACATGCAATAAATGTGTCGGATGAGCCTTTCCATACTAAATCAGAAAATTTCAATATCGTAATTGTAAAAAATCGTTGGATATCAAGAATAGAAATGACAAGTCGGTGGGATCTGACGTGGGATGTTATGTTAAAGCTGTGATTTTGTCCTCCCATCGGCTTCGGGGCATACAAGAACGGAAACACAATAAAAACGCGTGTCATTCCATCATCGGCATATCGAGCTGAACCGTGAAGTAATCAGAGGCCAAAAAAGTGTTAGAGGGTCTCGCCTATGCCGGGTCTCTTGCGGTCCAGCTTGGCAATATTCTTTGCAAGGTTTTCAATAGTGCCTGGAATGTGACATTTGCACATACAGTCTTTGCAATCAACGTGATTGCCACCCTTGCAATTGTCGGATAAAC
>DATLXY010000246.1:0-4148 GCA_035575335.1 Nitrososphaera sp.
GTTCGTGTTCGTGGATAAGGTTGAATCTTGTCTCTTCTATCTCTGATGACACTTCCTAGCCGGAAGTGTTACCAATGTTGGTAATCGAATCTGTTACCTATGTGTGTGTAAGTACAACAGCTAGCAAACCCCGACATCAAAAGATGGTACGACAACCTTGCAAGTGCAAGCCCTATCACCGCTGAAGTCAGGTTGAGAAGGCTAGGCCACTTCTGTGAAATCCACCAGATGACGCCGATGGAGCTTGCAGAGCTTGGCATGAAAGACCTCAGAGCAGTGACGGACCTTCTGCAGGATCACATAACGTGGATGGAAGGGCAGAACAACGCACCGCAATACATCAAGTCAACGATGACCGCGACTAAATCATGGCTCTCTCACTTCGATGTCAAAATCAACAGAAGGCTGAAAATCGCAAACGTTGACAGCACGCCCACGCTTGAAAACGAGAAGGTTCCGGACGGGACGGAGATGTCTGAGACATTCAGTAGGTGCGGCCTGTTCGCCGGTGCTGCGATATCCCTGATCTCGAAGTCTGGCCTGCGGCCTGAGACACTCGGAAACTTTGACGGGACAGACGGGCTGATGATGAAGGACCTGCCTGACATCGTGATACAGCAGGGAATAGCAAGGCCGCTGATAATGCCTCCAAGAATCATCGTGAGAAAAACGCTGTCCAAGGCGTGCAACCAATATATGACCTTCGCAACGACGGGCGGGGCGAAAAGACTTCTGGCATACCTGAACGACAAGCTTGTCAGGGGCGAAACGCTGAACGCCGAATCTCCCGTGCTCGCACCAGACACGATTTACAACAACGGCCGCGGAGTAAACGATGACAAATCATTCCTGCAGACGCAACGGATACTGCATAAGATAAGGGAGACGCTCAGGCCGAGGTTCGACTGGAGGCCGTATGTCTTCAGGTCATACTTCGACACACAACTGCTGATCGCTGAAGCAAGAGGAAAGATAGCGCACGACTTCCGCGTGTTCTTCATGGGTCACAAGGGAAGCATCGAGGCGAAATACACCACGAACAAAGGAGTGCTTCTAGACGACATGTTGAACGAGATGAGAGAGGCGTTCAAGCGCAGCGAGGTGTTCCTTGACCTAGAATTGCGGGAAGAAGATCCACTGCTGAAGCAGAAAGACCAGATGCAGAAAGCAGTAGCAATGGCCACGCCGGAGCAGCTTGGACAGATGCAAGAGATGTTCCAGAAACTGGGCATCGGCAATATCGTCCAAGCCAGCAATGCGTAACAGGCGAAGAAGCGGAGAAAATGATAACAGAAGGCTGGAAGTTCATCGGGATCCTTCCTACCGGAAAAGTTATCGTAGAAAAAAAGGTTTCCGCACCCGGTGTGAGAGCGGGCCCGTCGGGATTCGAACCCGAGACAGCCGGATTTCTTTCGATAATAGTTAAAAGTCCGGTACTCTACCTAGCTGAGCTACGGGCCCAGAACAGATTACGCTTCTACGCAGCCATATATCAATGCTCCAAAATAAAAAGCACGGATTCTATTATTACCGGTGCAATCGACAGAGAAAAAACGCCGTTTAACAATAATAATTATTGCTTCAGTTGTCCTCGGGGGTGTCGTACTGGCAGGAACGCTGGCCTTGTCGCTTGTCGATGCCCCTTTTACCAAGACAGAAAACCTCTATGTCATTTACTACGGCCACCTTGTCGACGGAAACAACGAAATGACTGAGCAGCCATCTAGGATCATCGCGGCAGCGCCTGAGCTTGTTATTGTCTCCTATTCGCTCCCGGATGGTGAACCGAACCTTACACCAGCGGTAAACCGAGCTTTCAAGGAAGTCGGTATCAAGGTATTGACCTACACTTGGACGGACTACGGCAATCGTGACCTCAACGAAGTGAAGGCGGACATTGACGTCCAAATGGCTGCAGATGTGGATGGCATTTTTGTGGACGAGGTGACCAACATAGTTGCAGATGCCGAATACGATTATTATGCTGCAATCCACCGACACATCAAGAGTTATGGACAGGACAAGATAAGTATCATGAATCCGGGTCACTACCAAGTGAACGAAAGGGTGATGCAAATCTCAGACATTGTCAGCTTTGAAGAAGAATGGGTATACCATGAGCAGATACCGTGGATGGACAAATATCCTCCTTCGAGGTTCATGGGCGTGTCAAGTAACGAGTACTGCACAGCCTGTATCAACGAGTCAAACGCGGCAGACAAGACTGCACAAGCATGGGAGGCAGGAATCGGCTATCACTTTTCGACAGACAAGTACATCGACCTGCCGTCATGGTTTAACGACTATGTCTTGCAGGCAAACGAGCAAAGGTCTACCGCTTATTCATGACCATAGACTCGGCATGTGCAGCCGGCGGCTTAATCCTGCGCACGGACAGGGAAAGCAGCCTGTCGAACATGGGAATAATCCTCAGGTGACCAGATAGAAATCTTAACCTTCAGAGTTGAGAGGATCTCCCAGAATGGCAAAGACGCGGGCTGGTGACCCCGTTGCACCACCGAGCTTTAACGGGCTCAGCACCAAAGTAAACCTACTGTTCCTTGTCGCTATCTTGTCCACATTGCAGAGATTTTCAACCGCAAGGATGTTGCGCAAAAGCAGGATGTTGTGAGCAGTGAACTTTGTATCGATTCCTGCGTCAATGCTGGGACCGTCAATTGCTACCGCGTTGACTTTTTTTCTCGCCAGATACCTCGCAGCACCTGCCGAAAGGCCGGGATTTTCAGTCATATAATTGTGCTTTGAAGACCGTCTTTCCCAGCCTGTGGCAATGACGACAGACTCGCCTTCTTTTATCTCCTCCTTGCTAACATCCTCTTGCTCTATCAGCTGGTTCGCGTGCTTGGGGGCCCTTACCAGAACGGCGTTGCAGACCAGCCTTCGCGCAGGGATTCTGTCAATACTTGTCAGACCAGGGACAAAGTGAGATGGTGCATCGATGTGTGTTCCCGTATGGGTGCTCATGAACATCGCCTCCGAGTCGTATCCGTGAGAGTCAAACCTTGACCATGGGACGAACGACGGTTGGGGTGAGCCTGGAAATACCCTGATGGAGGGGGTTATCCGCATCGTTAGGTCGACCACTCTCATATGTGCCTCTAAAAACCGAGAAGCTCATTAATAACCCTGCGTGAGACCGATACGATCTGTTTAATTACTCACGGCACCATATTTCCATATGCCAACCGCATACGTTCTTATAAACTGTGATTTGGGTTCGGAGGAAGAGATTATCAGAGAAATCAAGAAACTGCCAGAGGTTGTTGAGGTATCAGGGGTCTACGGAGTGTATGACATTATCGCCAAGATAAGGTCGGACACTATGGACAAGCTGCGAGAAACGATAACATGGCATGTCAGGCGTATCGATAAGGTCCGGTCAACTCTGACAATGATCGTGATCGAAGGACAGGGCGAGAAAAAGAAGTAGAGCGGTCAGAGAAGAAGGCTCTTGACATAGCTCGCTGCAGTTACTGCTTCTTCTTCGCTGTTGAAAAAGTGCGGCGCTGCCCTTACCGCTTTCCTGCCACCTCCAATTTCTCTTGCTGCGAATACTATGTTGTTTTGGTCCAGTTTCTTCACTAGCGATGACGAGTCCATCTTGCCTGTTGCGAATGCGACGATCGACGTTCGTTTGCTTTCGTCGTCAGGCCCGTAGACCTTGATATTTGGAATTTTGGCTATTTCTTCGCGAAGGGTGTTTGCGACTTTCATATTCATCTTTCGAATGTTGTGAAGTCCAATTCGGAGTATATATCTCATCGATGCTTCAAGCCCTGCTGCGCCCGGAAAGTTGCGAAATCCTGCTTGGAATCTTGCAGGAGGGTCAAGATATGCGATTACGTTCTGGTCAGACAGCATGGCAGACTCAACCCCTATTGACGACGGTGTCAAGAGTTCATACACCCTTTTACTGATGTAAAATGCCCCAATACCAGCAGGGCCGCACAGCCACTTGAAGCCCGGGAACGCCATAAAGTGGCAGCCGATCCTTCTCACGTCAACTGGGAGAGTGCCAGCGCTCTGTGCTGCATCAACGCAAAACAACGCGTTGTTTTCCTCCGCAATCTTACCTACTTCTTCAAGCGGCATGACTGCTCCGGTATTGTACAGCGCGTGGCTCATTG
>DATLXY010000247.1:0-2772 GCA_035575335.1 Nitrososphaera sp.
TATCTGCAGCCTGCTCTGCGAGGGCTGCAAAGAGCGACTCGTTTCTTTCCTTGAATCTTTTCACCTTGGCCACAAGGTCTCCAGTAGAATGCCTGACCATTGTACTTGTGACGACAAGTGCAAGCGTCCCTCTTGCCGAAATCTTTCTAAAACCGTTTTTCCTGCTGTATTGTATCAGCCCTCCAAACGTGCTGACGTAGCAGTCAGCTCCCGAAGAGTTTACGTGGATCATGCGCTCGGACTCAATAGCGATATTGCATATCTTTTGCTTGCTGGACTTTTTCTGGAAAAGGGAATTTACTGCCGCGACTGTGGCTACGCATGCCGCAGCGGACGAGCCCAAGCCAATACCGTGAGGTATATCTGAAGAAATATTGACTTCAATTCCTGTTTTTCTCGTCGAGAGCACGCGCCTGATGGCACTGTGCAGCGGATCCAGTGCTTCCTTTGTTCCCATTCCTCCGTTGATCATCTTAAAGCCGCCGGCGCTATATTCGCCAGCGATTCCGATATCTGACTTTATTGCTATTTTTTCCTCGCCAGTCTTCCTTGCATCAACGGTGATCCGCCGGTTTATCGATGCCAGTATCGCCGTGTTGCCGTACACCACGAAGTGCTCTCCAAACAGTATTATCTTGGCAGGTGCCGATGCCTTACCTCTTGTTGTCATACAAACACTATCGAAGAATATCCCACCACAGCGTCTGTGTCCCCAGTCACGTCCCCGCTTGTAGCGTATCTTAGTAGCTCACCTCTGGTTGCGCCCAGGTTCTTGGCCGCGACCATGATGGTCGCGATGGCCCCATAACCGCAGGCGGAAACGTCGAGCCTCTCGAGCACAGCATAAAACTTGTTAACATCAAGTGCTAGAATGGTCTTTATGAGCTCGCCATCCTTCATGTACGCGCGGTCGTTTGGCTCGTAATGTGTGAAATCCGATGACGCGATGAGCAAGGTCCTGTCAAGGCTACCGTTTCCTATAATCGTCTCCGATATCGCATTTCCAAGGTCGTAGGCAGTGTCGCTCCTCTGGGACACAAGAACTATGGGCACAATCTGAAAATCCTGCTTGATCGTCTGCAAAAACGGCAGCTGCACTTCCAGGCAGTGGTCACGGCTGTGCGCAAAATCATCAAAGTCAAGGATGGAAGACTTTGATGCAATTTCACTGGCGAGCTTCGAATTAACCGGAACTGCGCCTAGCGGCGTCTCCCATTCGCCCTCTTTCATCGAAGCTACCCAGGAGCCTATTCCATAGTGGTTCGGCCCCACCATCACAACGTCTTTGAATTCGATCGATGAGACCTCGTAAAAGCCGTTTGCCGCGACGGCGCCGGAGTATACGTAGCCGGCATGGGGCGAAACGATGCCATAGATCCTGCGCCTGCTGCTTGAAGGCGGTGGCCTTCCCGGGCCAAAGCGCTGGTCACGAAAAGACTGGTCGATAAGCCATTTCAGCTCTCTTGGATTGTCCGGATAAAACATTCCTGCGACTGCCGGCGCCCTTCTTGTCAAGATGATATTTCCTCCAATCTATGAGAAAGCTAGTAATATAATTGTCATTTCGTACTCTATGCCCAATGTGCTCAATGACATCACTTGGGTAATGCCGAGCGGCCGATTTTTCGCTTTGCTGTACTGCCCTATACGATTTCTTCTCGAGGATGTGGCTCTCGACCCCGACTGGTTTTAGGGATTTCCGGACCTTTCTTTACTATCGCGAGGCTTGGCCCAGTGAGTCAGCGGCTTCTTCTCCAGCATGACATTTTCGGCGATTTTATGTGTACAGAAAACAACAACAACGACGACGACAACAACGACGACAACAACACCACACCTATCAGAATCGCCGCTATTGCAGGAACGATTATTGCCACCATTTTCTTATTTTGTATTTCTTCCACTATCTCTCATTTTCTTAATTACTCCTATTGCGGTCCAAGCTTGGTTGTCTTGAGAATCACCGCAATCGTCTACTGTATATATGTTCTAGGAACGCTCCCAACTTTATCAATTTGCGATCGTTGTATAACCTGATATTCGCCTTTGCCGCTCTGTGACTTCACAGCAAAGGCTGTTTCATCGGTCTTCCTTACTTGACCGTTTAACTGAGCAATTATTTGCCCCTTCTCACGCCTTGGACTGTGGTTATCCAGTGGTATCATATTCATACCATACCACATACTAGTGGTACCACTATATTGATAGTTTATGGTACCACTGCCATAATTACCCTTTAATAGATGATACCATGCTTGATACCTATTGCGATTACAAAAAATCAAAGCATACAGCAAGGATGATCGTGAGCAATACAAGTATCAAATTACTATACCAAAAGAAACGGTCGAGACATTAGGCTGGAAGGAAGGTAGCGAGCTAAAAGACTCTGTCAAAGGAAAGTCCCTTGTCATTGATTTTGTTTCTCCACCGACACCACGCGTCCAGAAAGTAACAGAACCAAAAATGAGCTATGAGGAATTTCGAGACAAAATCAAAAACTTACTGCAATATAGCGATGGTATGACATGGAGTGAAATCCGCAGCAAGCTCGATTTTCCTCAGGTTGTACCAAACAACAAATGGGTAAGACAGATGGAAGAAGATGTCGGCTTACTGCGTATAAAAGACCCTCGCGGATTGATATGGAGGCTAAAACATGTCTAGTACTGAACGTATCGTAATAGATGACTGCATAGTATTGGGCAATGCGGTTCCTGACGAAATAAGTGACAATCGGTTTACTGTTTGTACTGCGGGTTATTCGCCTAG
>DATLXY010000248.1:0-2000 GCA_035575335.1 Nitrososphaera sp.
TCAGATTCACTACATTGTTAGTACTGAAAGGAAGGAGAATAGCAATTTTCTTGCAAGATGCGAGCCTATTACACGGGGTTACTTTGGAAACAAACGAGTCGTTGGCGTAAGGTGGACCGGCGCAGACAAATTTGCCGAGGTATTGCAGGAAGACGAAACGCTTAATGAAATGTTGAAGGAGGTTATGCTTGAGGTAGGAGAGATAAGAATAGATCCGGTGGACGACCACATTAGGATCTATGGCAAGTGGATCCATGACGAATCCTTTGCATTCAACCAGAACATGTTCGAGGTTGCAGACAGAATCGCGGGTCACATCAAAGCAAGGCTTCGCGCTCTAGGCGAAGCTGCCTGACTTGTTTTTTCCACTCGAGTATTCACATGTACTGTATGAAATGAAGTTAACTTTAATAGTGGTGGAAAAGTGCCACCTCACGTGGAAAGGCAATCATCTTCTTTCAAGTCAGATTTAAAATTTAGTGGTCAAACAGTCGTCATCACCGGGAGCGGCACGGGCATTGGTCAGGCAATAGCAAAAAAGTTTGCTGAACACGGAGCCAACATTGTCATCATGGGTAGAAGAAAGGAGCCGCTTGAGCAGACTGCAAGCATACTTAATGAAATAATTTCATCCGTCGGATCCAATGGGAAGGTTGCAGTTTTCCCGGGGGTGGACGTTGCAGATGAGGCCGGAATCAATTCAATGTTTTCCAGCGTGAAAAATGAGTTTGGCAAGGTTGACATTATTGTTAACAACGCAGGCGTTTCTGGCCCCGTCAAGACTTTCACAAACGCGAGTGTCAAGGAATTTCGCGATGCCGTTGCGATTCACCTTACAGGGACGTTCTGGACTTCCGTCAGTGGCCTAAACGTAATGGAAAGGGGCGGGAAGATAATCACAATTGCCACGTTCTTTACTGAAGAGAACCGCTATGAACAGAGACCATACCGTTTCAGGACACCATATACAGCGGCGCAGGGAGCCAAGAACCGATTGGCAGAGGCACTTGCATGGGAGCTGACTGAACGTGGTATCCGTTCTATTTCAACTAATCCCGGACCCGTTCATTCTGACAGGATCTATAAGACAGTTTACCCAAAGGCCGCTGCCGAATTCCTTAGAGTTGGTGGCTATCCGGGGTTGAGCTCAAAAGAAGTTGAAAAGGTCACTGAGGGCGCGCTTCCGGCGCTGGGCGAACGCGACGAAATCGTCCAAAAAGCATGCAGGCAGGTTGCGGTTGAGATCGCAAAATCACGCGGTCAAGAATCTGAGGAGAATATCAAGCAGCTTACAGAGACGGTATCTGGTGCTCTTGCCAAGATGCAGGAGATTGCGGAAAAGATCCAGAACAACACCAGCAAGATGATAGTCGATGGGGAATTCCTAACCCAAGAGGATGTAGCAGAGATGGTGATGAATCTCTGCGATGAAAGGATAAGCAAGCTGATCAACGGAAGAGTTATCCCCAATGACCGCGTATTCTACCCAGTCAAGCCAATTGTCGGTACTATAGTAGAAGGCCCTGCCAAGCCAGATCTAAAAGAGAAGGTCATTATTTTGACTACTAGTTCATCAGCCAAGAAGGACATTGAGAGGGTAAAAGAAGTGGCAAGGCTTGCGCAGGACGCTGGTTCCAAGCAAGTAATAGTTCTCACAAACAATAAGGACGACATGCAGGAATACAGAGAGTTCCATAGCCATGCAATAAATATGATTGATGAAGAAAGCGTAAGACGGATCTTTAACACTGCAAGGACAAAGTTTGGCAAGATTGATTCTGTTATTCATTTCACCGGCGACTACGACTACAACGCACCCTTGAGTGGGCTTTCAAGGAAGCAGTGGGATGCACTAGTCGACAATTTCATATACATCCCTGCCCTCGTAACCAAAGAGGCTGTCAACTCAATGGCTCCACAAGGGGCGGTCGAAGAACCAGCAAAATACAAAGAGTCCAAGGGAACGGTTGTTATTGTGGGACCTGATGCTCCAGTCGGCA
>DATLXY010000249.1:0-5107 GCA_035575335.1 Nitrososphaera sp.
GATCGTAACGCTGCCACCCTTGCCCCTTACCTTGAATGGGACAGAGTGGAGTTGGTTGCACTTGCACTCCCAGCTCCCACAGCCGAGCTTTACGGGTATAACGTTAAGAAAAGCAGCATTGGTCGCCTTGTCGATCGCAACCCTCATCTGCGAGGCCTTACCCTTACCAATACCAAACCAGCCCGCCTCGTTCCCGACTGCCACGATTGCGTTAAAGCGTGTCATCTCGCCGGCGTCAGTTTGCTTTTGGACAATGCCGACGTGCACAACCTGGCTCTTCATGTCCGGCAAGAGGTGCTTGACAATTTCGGCCTCCTGTATTCTCATGCCGTTCTCGTAGATCTGATCCATCGAGTTGATCTTGCCTTCCAGCACCATGCTTCCAAGCGTGGTCCTGGGCTTCCACTCAATCTGTTGCTGCTGGCTTGACGCGTAACGACTCATTTCTCCTTGCTCTTGCCTCCCTTAGTGCTATCCTTCTTCTTCTCCTTCCCCTTTTCTTCTTTTGCTTCCTTTTTCTTCTTTTCCGGAGGATCTCTCTCGGAAGATGCTGCCGTAGATTCTTCCTCGGATTTGGACTTTGCAGCATGGGCCGCCGGCTTTTCGGTCGGTCTGCCAGAGATCTTGCTCTTTATCTCTTCAAAATGCGAGGGATAATCTTCCGGGTTCAGACCCTTCTTCAAAATGGAAGAAAAGCGAGAATTATATTCTTCCGGCTTCTCTTTGAGACTCTGTGCGTACTTGGCGATGTGCTGGCCGCTGATCCGCTCCTGTTCCGGAAGCGAGTCTTCAGAGACAGGCATCGAGACCCCGCTGTCAAGAATGCCCTTCATGCAAGCAGCCACTCTTGAAGTAAAGTGGTCTTTGCCCGTGTAGAGAACCGCCCTAGTTACGCCCTTTTCCAAGGCTTTCTTTGCCAGTAGCATGCCAGTAAGGTAGCACGCAGGCAGGTTGTTGTGGGCGCCCTTCCAGCCCTGCTTTTCAAGCTCTCTGCTGTGGGCAGAGGCCACGACAATATCGCCGGTTGGTGTGGGCTTTAGCACCTGCGTTGCGACGTTCTGGTCGCTTACCTTGACGGTCACAAAAGAGTGTCTGCCGATCAGGATTGCGGCCCTCTTGCGATAATTTGTTTTATCCTCCCTAATTCTTTTTAGTGTACGAACATAAGTCAACAGCTATCCACCAATCAACGATTAGGGAAGCAACAAATCTAAAGCACTTATAAACGTTTTACGATTCCCTCAACTCTTCTTCGCGGTTCTCTTTGCGATTGTTGCTGCGTACGCGCCAGCTCCGACGCCGTTGTCGATGTTCATGACTGCAAGACCAAGGGTGCAGCTCTGGAGCATTGATGCAAGTGCCGCCACGCCGTTCCCTCCAAAGCCATAGCCGACTGAGGTGGGTACCCCTATTACTGGCACATCAACCATCGATGCGACCACAGAAGCGAGAGCGCCTTCCATGCCTGCTACCACGACTATCGCCCCTACCTGTTGCAGCATCATTTCCTTGAGCGCGGGGAACAGCCTGTGTATGCCCGCTATCCCTATGTCATAGCTGGTTATCGTGTAGCAGGCCATAGCCTTTGCTACAAGGCGCGCCTCTTCTGCAACTCCGACGTCAGAAGTTCCTGCTGCCATGATCCCAATGCTGGCGCCGTTTATCATCTTTCTGCCAAAAGACTTGTCGGAAGCAAGAAGCGTTGTGCTGTTCCTTCCAATTTCTACATCCATCTCCTTCCTCCGCAGCGCGGCTGCCACCTTTGAAACTTCGTTCTTTCTAATTCTGCTCACAACGACCTGCCCATTGTTGCGGATCGCTGCAAGGGCGATTCTGATGATGTCCCTGTACTCCTTGTTCTCTGAAAAGATGATCTCAGGCATTCCCTTGCGCATCTCCCGATTGACATCAAGCTGGGCGATCTCTCCAATCTTTTCGACAGCGTGAATTGAGATCTCCCTCTCAACCTCCGAGAGGGTCAAGCTACCGTTTGCAAACCTAGAGAGTATAGAATGCAGATCCGCCATATCTAATGTGACAGCCAGCTATTCAACAAAAAGAGAATAAAAAGATTGTTTGTTTAGAGTGGGAGTGCCTTGATGGCTTCCTTTACGCTTTCTACGCCCTTTCTAAAGATCTCTCGTTCGAAGCTATCGAGCTTTAGCTCGATTATCCGTTCTATTCCACCAGCACTGATAACAGCCGGTACGCCGATGCAGAGATCAGAGACTCCGTATTCGCCTTCAAGCAGCGCAGAAACAGGTATTACTAGCTTCTTGTCCCTGATTACAGATTCGAGCATGGTTGCAACCGCGTTGCCCGGCGCGTATACTGTTGCCCCTTTTAGAGCAATGACTTCTGCCGCGACCTTTCTGGTCTTCTCGAAGATCTCCGTAGCCTTTTCCTTTGAAATGAACTCGTGTAGCGGGATTCCACCGATCGATGAAAACCTTGTCAGAGGCAACATATTTTCCCCGTGCTCGCTTATCACCATAGCCTGAATGGAATCCCGGGAAATTTGGGTTGCCTCCTGAATAAAGCTCTTGAACCGAGAAAGATCCAGCATGCCGCCCATCCCCATGACCTTGTTTTTCTTCGCGCCGATTGTCTTGAGAGCAAGATATGTCATTGGATCAAGCGGGTTTGTGACAACAATAACAGTAGCATCTTTGGCATAAGACGCAATTTTTGAAGCGACGTCCTTCACGATCCCGGCATTTGTCTTGAGTAGGTCCATTCGAGTCATACCGGGCTTTCTGCCCACTCCTGCCACGATAACGACAAAGTCAGAACCCCTCATGTCTTCGTAGTTATTTGAACCCCTCGCAACAGAATCAGATCCTCTTTCCGACAGCTGGTGGTTGATATCCATTGCCTCTCCTTGGGGTAGGCCCTGCACTATATCAAGAAGCAGTATGTCCCTGTCAAGTTCTCTTAGGCCGCAGTTGAGTGCAGCCGACGCGCCTACCCTGCCGGATCCAATTATGGTAATTGTCATACTCGAGAAGGTGCAACCGAGATTGCTTATATAAATTGTGACTGAAGACCGGAGCAGCGCTGTTAACTTATGCTCCACCATCCCTGGCCAGAAACGACATGAATCGTCCCATGTCTGTTCCCATATGGGAGTATAGCAAGAAGAGCTTCAGCCAGTTCCACACATGCTGCCTGCTGCAACCGTCCTTTCTCCATGGGAAATGGTCGTCGAAACATTCTGTGCTGTCATTTACATTCTGTATGAAACGCATCATCAAATTCTTCTTCTTCTTCTTCTTCAGTTCTGTACCATATACATAATGGCGCAGGCGCAGCCACCCGCTGCAAGCCTCGTTGTTGTAACACCTCGCACCGTCTGTATGTGAATATTGGCTTTCTGACATATCCCTCCCCTGCAACTGCTTGATGAATGGTGGTATAACACACGAAAACGGTCCTCTCACGTGAGATGTGCATTGCCAGACATGCATCCATTGCAGGTGGTTCGTATGCAATCCACAACACCAGTAGTCAACGCCGTCTATCTATCTTATCTGGAGCAGAGGGTCTCGTCAACAAAAATATCGCCCTGACAAGGCGCCTGTCTGTACGATATCTATCTGCACAATCCGCGTATTTCTGTACTCATTTCCATACTGCAACGTGGCTCCTTCTCTTAATCGGTGCCAAGGATTTGTCGCTGCCAGCCTGAAACTCCTAGAATTGAAATACACACGGACACGCCATATGTGATTACAGCTGGGTCTGTTCTGGCTCTTCTCATATGTCGATGAAAAAAGCTAGCACAGTCCTAGCTATACGGATTACCTTAAGTTAACAGAGCCGTCGGAGCAACTTTAAATTGACCGACAAATGAATTTACTAGCACATTGCCAAAGCGCGATGACAGTTACTTTGCTGCAAGCCGGCGTAGAAACAGAAAATACATGATGATAATCATACCGATAGTAGCCGCGGTTGTTGTTTTAGGCACTATCGCAGCTGTCATGGCGCCGTGTGGCCCTGACTTCGGCCCACTTGGATCTGCTCATGAACATGCGATCTTTGTGGTAAAGCTTGATGGCCAGTACATTGACTTCAGCCAGCGGCAGTACCAGATCGACACTACACGCAACCAGTTCATTCACTTTGAGGGAGGCGAAGGGACTACCATCCACAAGCACTCGACTAGGGTGCCCATTGGCGAGTACCTGCGCAGTGTGGGCATGGACATCCGCGAGGGCTGCTTTGTCCATAACAACGGAAACCAGTTCTGCAATGATGTCGCCAGTGGCAAGACACTCAGGTTCTTTGTCAATGGTCAAGAGGTGAGCTCCATAATGGATTACGTCTTGCGGGATGGCGACAGGATACTGATCATTTACGGAGACGCGACGGAGCAAGAGCTGCAGGCCGAATTAGAACGACTAGACAGAATGGAACTTCAGGTGTGAGCTTCTAGCGAGCTTGTTCGATAGCCTCTATCAGTGTCACCCAATCGGGTTTCTGACTCCACAAGCAGGGTTCGGGCCGGTTCGCCGGTCACCACCATCCCTGCTACTCTTTGTAGTTGTGGAATTAGAGAAACCATTCGATCGACGTCTGAAACACGCATACACCGACTAGCCCGTTTCCAAAAAGATCAAAAACTTGAGTGCATTTTACGATCATCATTATCGGGTGACCAAATCTTGCGGACCGGCCACCAATTTTTCTGTAAAGCGATATAAAGCAACACCACCTAACTTCAAGAGTAAATGACGAAGCGGATTGCAGTCATTGACGCGCAGGTAGCCGGCATTGCAGGCGACATGCTGATGTCAAGCCTTGTGGACGCCGGTGCCAGCAAGAGTAAGGTCATAGATGCGATCTTTGCGTGTCAGGATTTTCTAAAGGGAAGCAAGATATCGAAAGCTGACTTTGCAAGAGTGGTATCGCACGGTCTCGCCGCGACGCAGCTGCAGATGAAATACACTGACCGCGTACGCCAGCGCAAAGGCACAGAGATGCAACGATCGCTTGAGCGCTGCTGTGACTCGCTTGGGCTCGAGCATAGGGCCAAGGCGTTTGCACTCGAATCGCTCCGGGCAATGATTTCTGCAGAGGCCAAGATCCATGGCGAGAGCCTTGA
>DATLXY010000250.1:0-5778 GCA_035575335.1 Nitrososphaera sp.
TTTGGATTCGAACTGTTCTACTCTAAACAGCGGCGAAAATGCAATCCTGTCGCGGCTCATAGACGCCATTGCAAACGCTCTAGCTCCAGTATGCAGATCGATGTTCATAAAGCTCCAAGACTTCCAGTCTTTTTCATTCTCAAGCATTCTGTTTATCTTGTCTATTTGCTCCGGCGTCAGCATGATATCTTTGTACTCGCCTAATCTTTCCGGCGTAGTTGACAATCCGTACCTCTTGCCCTCACCATGTGCAAAGTTGATGTTGTGAGCTGCAAGGAAACTGCGGTAAGCGTTAATGGTGTTTGTCTTTTGCATTTGAGGATATGCAGTATTGAACCATGCAAGGAAATTCTGCCAGTATTCTATGGCTAGCTCCTTTCTCTTTGTCGCGTCGATTGGTACGCCATAGCTCACCAGAGTTTCAGGCATCACCTTCAGCTGATTCGATATACCATGTATGACATTTGCAAGGTGATTGATTCTGCTAGCCGGTACTGCTCCTGATTTTAGAAATGTTATCCACTTTTGAATCGATGGCAGCTGGTTGAACGGTTCATTGTCTAGCTTCTGGTATTGCTGCGCTATTTGCTTTTGGAGTGAGACAACGATATTCCCATTGGCATCGCGCTTGATTCTCCATTTGCTATCATTTTCCATCTCGGCCAGATATCTCGATATAGTGCTGTGATCTTTGCCGAGGTCAATCCCTATGTCCCTAGTAGTATAGTTGCCATTTTGTATGCTGATTGCTATAGCTTCTTTGATCTTTTCTCTGTCTTTGACTTTTAGACCTTTGACCCTTAGCCTGCTTTTTCTTGTCTGGAAAGCTTGAACCATTAGCCAGACATCCTCTTTTGATCAACTGCAATAGCGCATAGAACTGTCTGTAGCAGTGACGTGGTAGGGGGATAGATATACCGAATAACAAATAATAAAGTCGGAAAAATTGTTAGTAATGCTTGATTGACGCTGAAGTAAAAGTTTAGTATCTTTGTACTTTCGGCGCTAATCTGAAGCTGAGCGACTATGCAACAAGTTATGCAACGCTTTTGGTGCATTAGACGCTTGTTGGAAGCGATATTCTCAAATAATTAGTCACAAGATAATTTCGTATTTTGTGATCTACATGTTAGAACGTCATCTGCGCCAGTAAAAGCTTTTCCCATCATATCGCGTCAAAATGACGCAAATCAAAGTAAAAATGGAACAAAAAATCAGGTGTATATGATCTTAATTACTTGTGAATACTGCGAGGGGTTATTTCTTCCTGTTTGCTCTCCCGCTCTAGCCCTACCAGACTGCACTCAATTTCCGCATGGAATTTATTCTTCACTAGCAGCACAGCAAGAGTGCTTCCGCCAAAGATAGCTCCAAGCGTTACTGCTTCCACAAGCATAGAAAATGCTTCCGTGAATTATAATATAAGTATTTGGCAAATGATAATATAATAACACCTAAAGAATATGATAAATAGATTCTTCAAAAAACTCCAAGTAAGTAAGTGGATCTTATAGTGTCAATAGATATCTTTTTCGATGATTTTTATAGATCTTAAGAAAATCAATGATCAGTAAACTGCGTATATTCAGGTTGTAAGAATCTTCCTCGCTGCATTTACCTTTTCCAAGAGTTCCTTTAGGAAAACGTCTGCAAACTGCTCAAATGTATAAGCGCCATATCTAGCACGATATTCCTGCTTCCTCTTGTTGTACTCCTCAACCAGCCATCTAAAATCAGCTTCTTTCAACCTGATAACATAGTTCTGCGCTTCTGCGCGTGACTCAAACATATTTAGCATGAATATGCCTGCAAACTGAGTAAAGCTGTTGGTACTGTATTTCCTGTTGTAATCTTCTTTTAATTTTTCATAATTCTCATCAAACCAAGCCTTGACGTCAGACCTAATCGTAAGAGAGGTATACCTTCCTGAGAAATCTTCTCTTATGTTATACATGTTAACTGAGTAATATCCACGCTTGATTTCATTCATCATGATTATTAGTGCAGATGGCAAAAACATTCCTGGAAAACATTTATCCGTTACCTCTTGCAATTTAGCCAGGATCGCAGGTTTTAACCCGATTGTTGCATATCCTTGGCTTGGCACAAAAGTTGGGAACGCTATGTCATCTAATTAACTTTTTCGAGGTTAATCTAGATCCACATCCTGAAATTACTAACGATGTATGCTAATCTATGATCAAACTGAGAAACACGCGGTTTGTGCCTGTTTTTTAGAGAAGATACCGAGGTCAGTACACTTTTCCTGTATTCGACACAAGAAGGGCGAACATGATGATGATGTCGTTGATACGACAACTTACACGCAAGAAAAGGATTGTTATATTGTTCAGACTACCATACCGCGTATATTCCAGACAGGGTATGATTGGCAAGCATCAAATCATCTATCACAGACGGGAAGAATATACGCCAGTGTAGCAGGTACTCCTCTCAACAGAATTGAATGATTCTTGAGATGTGTCAGGACATGAATCTGTCGTAATTGGTGGGGGGTACCGAAACAACACTTCGTCGGTATTTCTAAGAGAAGGAGCATCTAGACTCAACTGCAGCAATGTAGATTCGTATCCAGGAGTAACAAAATTGGTAGTGAAAGCCCATTCGGCACTCCAGGTATAACCAAAATAATTCAAAAGATTATCATAAGAATTGCTCTGTTGCACAACTCAACAATCCATGCATGTCTAGTCGGCTGTTATCTACAAAATTCCATCCCGACAAACATGTTGTACAGCGATGTTTTTATGAACATCTCCTTTGCCATGTTCCTCCGGTAATTCCTTGCCATCATACACACATACCTGACCAGTGATTGGTTCTAATAGCGTCACCAGTTGTTGACCATGTAAGGGAGGCGATTACAAAAGAAGGCCAAGCTAAATACAGCTTGGTCAAACCTCCTTGACAGACCGGTCAGTTGTGCAACAATGCAAGAAGAAGCACATCTCATCATCATTTTCGCTACATGTATGATCGAGGATGAAGTCATTTTGAATCTTTATAAATGAGTCACTCTCCTTCATGTTCTTCATCAAGTATTACCGATGTCGCCTTTGGCCATGCTGTCATCATCTTCTTTTCTATTGCTTCTATCGAACTCCACAAATCTCCTTCCGCTTGAATCGACATATCCTCTAAGATCCTCGCCGCGTACTACATCCTCTTCCGGCGGAACATAATCGATAACACCATGTCTAGGTATCCCAGGATGCTTTTTCTGAGTTGCAAGTGCCACTATTACAAATAGAGCAAATGCTATAGGCGGAGGTATCATGGTATCCAGTCCTGCGTATTCTGGAGGAATGACAAAGAACATCACAAGTCTAAGAGCTGAACCCACTATAAGCGAGGTGAGAGCTGCGGGCTTGTTAGCCTTCTTCCAAAATAAACCAAGCGTAAGAGGAGCCCATGCTCCAGCGAACACAATGTCAAAGGCCAAGATTAGATAGATTCCAGGTTGTGGAATCATAAATCCAAGTATGAACGCGGCGGCCATCATAGGTATTGTAAAGATTCTTGTTGTAAGCAGCAATTTCCTATCTTCCATCCCAGGTCTCTTTAACCACCCCCTGAGGATATCCCTTTGGACAATGTTCCTAGACATGACACTAGAGATGGCCAACAAGCCACCGTTGGCTGTAGACATTGAAGCACCCAACACACCCATCAATAGGGCAGCACCTATTGGAAAAGGCATATGGTTAATGGCCAGATCCGGATATGCCGTAAATGGGTCCTCTAGTGTAGGTAGGAAGTATAAAGCTACAATTCCCATCATACTTGTTGGCACAATTGTGAGTATCGTCAATCCAGCACCCATGAAGGCGCCCCTCTGAGCAGTTTTGCCATCCCTTGCCGCAAATACACGCTCCATAAAGTCCAACGCCACTATATCACCAATTGCAAGAGCCATTATACCAGCCCAATTCACTAATGCACCATTTGCCATGTCTGTTAGCCCAGATAGGTCCAGATATCCAGGAGGGGCATTCGAAAGAATCGTATCAAAGCTGACTCCAGAAAAGCCGCCTGCAAAGAACAGAAATCCCGCCCAGAACGCAATAATTGCAAGATATATTTGGAAAATATCCGTGTATGCCGAAGAAAACAATCCTCCTGCATACGTGTATACCAACACTACCACAGAGGCAATTAGCATTGCCCAAAAGAAATCGATCCCCAACACTGCGGAAAGAATGAAGCCACTTGCTGCAAAGTTTCCTGCAACAAGCACAATGAAGCTTATCATCATAATGATACCGGAAATGCCTTCGGCAGAATTACCATATCTCCTGTAGTAAAAGTCAGGCAATGTCAAAAGTGCCATGCGATTTAGTCTCTTTGCGTAGAATAACCCAGTTAGGATGAGGCATGATGCAAGGCCTATTGGAATTGCAGCACCGGCCCAAAAGCCAAATTGATACACAAGAGAAACATTTCCGAGGGACGAGTTCCCATCAATTGATTGAGCTGCGAGCATAGTGCCTACAAACGCAAGTGGCAAACTCTTTCCTGCGACCATGTACCTCTTGCTACTCTTCTTCACAAGCCGCGATGTCAATGTTCCAACCACAAGAGACAGTACCAGAAAACCAATCACAGCGGCAGCATACCACACGAGCGCCATTCGCTCTATATATAATTACTAACTATTTAAAGTTTAAGTAAAACGTTCGACTGTCGAACAAGTATCAACGGATAGAAAAAGAAGAGCTAGAAATAGCACCTATTCAGACGTTAAGCGACAAATCCCAACAGAACTTAAAACGTAAAGACAGAAAATAACGTCATCCTTTGTCATTTCTGGAACAGGATCACTTATTTCATACCGGAGATCCTGCATGAAATCATATATTTCGTCTGCACTGACTGTCCGATACTTATCAAATCCGATATCATCACTAACCGTATTATACATTGAGATATAGTAGCTGAGAAACGCGGTTTTCTTTATCACCTGTTCGATCTCCGCAGACACACGGCTCAAATCTCCTCTAGCAATACATTTCATGTTAAGAAAGTATCTGCGCTAGATATAAGGTTTGAGACAAAAAATGTAAACTACGTATCCGAGCACGGTTTCTGATGCGTATACTACATTTGCCTACCGGGCGTGTAAGACTCTAAGAGACTACCCAGAATTATACGCATCACACCCGCCGCTGTATGATAGGTACAGATTTAGCTTGGGCCACCGCCGTCCCGTATGATGTGACTCCCGCCAGCCGGAAGAAGAAAAAGCGCCTCCCTCTGATTAAGAAGATTCCAGACTATGCCTAGAACGAGGTAAAGGACATATTGCCGTCAGAAAAGCCGCCCAGAACTGCAGGTCGTCCCATTGTACGGTACAGGACAGTGCTTGATGGTATCCTGCGTACGTACTGCGTAGAGCCTGCCAGTGGAAGTCGCTGCCAAAGGAGTACGGCTGCGGTTCGACCTGCCATCGGAGGTTCCAGGAGTGGGTCACACGTCCAGAGTGTTCCAGAAATTATGGGTCAGCTTGCTTGAGGTATATTATACGACGATGTTCGCGGAATAAAATGGAGATGACAGCAGTGGCTTGACAGCGCGTCTGTCAAGGCACCTTTAGGGTGAGGATACGACAGGTCACAAATCAACTGACAGAACCGGTGATTCAGCCGGAATTCGGCGATGAGCTTTTTCCACCCAAGCTGTCACCTTGACATATTTGATGTGGTGTGGCCTTCTCGACAGATTCTTCAGCCCGGCCCGTCCAGACCATACATGTCAATG
>DATLXY010000251.1:0-2251 GCA_035575335.1 Nitrososphaera sp.
TGACAGGTGCATGGCCAGACACGTATCGATTGCAGGTGGTTCGTATGCAATCCACAACACCAGTAGTCAACGCCGTCTTCTATCTGAAGCGAGGTCTCATCTACAAAAATATCATACTTACAAGGCCTCGGTCTGTACGATATCTATCTGCACAACCCGTGTATTTTTGTACCCATTTCCATATTGCAACGTGGTTCCTCTTCTTTTCTTTTTTTTGATTGGTGCCGAGGATTTGTCGCTGCCAGCCTGAAACTCCTAGAATTGAAATACAAGTACAGTGCATATGTGACTACAACTGGGTCTGTTCTGGTTCTATTCATATCCCAATGAAAGAAGCTAGGACAGTCCTAGCTTTACGGATTACCCTAAGTTAAGAGCCGTTTCCCCTCATGAAAATTTTATAATTAAGTCGTTCCCGTGAGTGTCACAGTACTCACGCGTGGAAACACTCAACGGAATCGAGTTATGCATATCGCTACTGCTGGCTTTCCCGTTTCTCTGTTTTCTGGCACTCCGTGCGTGTTTTCGTGTGCCTGTTAGTGGCAACAACAGGATGTGGAAAAAGAACTAGCACATCTGCATCTCAATCACTATCAATAATCAAAATAGAAACTTAACATCACCACCATATCGGTGGTCATGAAACATTTTATTAAACTGGGAAAGTGAAGTGTTCTTGTTGTCGTCAATGATGAAGGCACGCCGTTCCAGAATACTGGAGCACGCGAGACGTGCTGGCTGCTCTGCAGTTGCAGCGTTCGAGCCGGAAAACGTGTTCTATCTCACGGGCTTTTGGGGAGAAGCGATCGCAGTCTGCTCAAATGAAGGCACAAGACTGGTGGCACCAAAGCTGGAATATGGTCGGGCAGAAAAAACCTCGATCGATTGCGAGGTGGTACAGACAGAACGGGGAAGCGAGCTCATTTACACCTTTGTTTCCCAGATAAGGGAAGAAAGAACATGTACCGACTGCAGCAACTACTCTGTTGTCGAGTCCATCCGCAACCAGGGAGGCGACATTGTGATCAGCACCGAACCATTCTTCCAAACACGGAGGATAAAAGACGAGGTAGAGATCAGGACAATTGCAAAGGCGTCCAGAATTCTGGACAAGCTCTACGAGATATGCGAAGATGAGATCAGGGCCGATGTGTCAGAGCGGGAACTGCAGGCTAAGCTGATCTGTGAAGGCATGAAGATGGGAGCGAACCCGCCTTCCTACAAGTCCACGCTCAATCCTCTCATTATTGCAGGGGGACCTAACGGCGCGCTGCCTCACGCTGAAGTCACTGACAGGAAATTCAAGAAAGGTGACATGATAGTCGTCGATTTGACCCTCAGGCACGCAGGGTACATCGCTGATGCCACAAGGACATTTGCGTTAGGTTCGATAACTGCGGAGATGAAAAAGGTATATTCCATCGTTCAAGAGTCTCAAAAGGCCGGCGTTGAAGCAGCCAGATCGGGAGTAATGTGCGACCAGGTAGATGCGACATGCAGAGACTTGATAGCAAAATACGGTTACGAAAAATATTTCATACATTCTACCGGGCATGGAATCGGATTGGACGTGCACGAGCCCCCTTGGCTTAGGATGAAAAGCTTGGAGGAACTGAAAGCCAATATGGCTGTGACTGTCGAGCCCGGCATCTACATGGAGAACAAGTTTGGAGTCAGGATAGAGGACAGCATCATTGTCACCGATGGTAGACCACGAGTGCTCAACCGGTACACAAAAGATCTCGTTATCATAGGCTGACTTCGCAAAACGTAGGAGCGGCGTGTTCTGTAGGGGGTCGTCAAAAACTTCCACAATCTCCTGATGACCTGATTCCTACTAGGCATGACTGTTCATTCCGTTAACAGACTCTGCAACAAGCTCTAGGATTTTTCTTGCTATGGCCGCCTTGCTCTCAAGAGGCAAATGGATGACCTGCTTCTTTTTGTCTACAATAAACACCTGGTTCTTGTCCGATCCTGCTTCGGAACCCTTCCTCCCAAGGTCGTTTGCAACCACCATGTCGGCTCCTGATTCTTGGAGTTTCTTGAACGCTTTTTCGATCAGCACAGAGTCAGAGACACCATAGTCTGCCTTGAAGGCGACGAGAAAAGTGTCTCTGCTGATCTTTTTCACTTCATCGATTACTTTCCTTGTTGCGACAAGCGAGAGTTCCAGCACCTTGCCTGCGCGCGTGTCAATTTTCTTAGGCGATTTTCTTGACGGTGTGTAGTCGGCTACCGCGGCCGCCAT
>DATLXY010000252.1:0-3578 GCA_035575335.1 Nitrososphaera sp.
TGTTTATTGCATCAGCCATAAAGTGGTTGCTAACGTTTACCTTCACTTCGTTGATACCGGGTAGCTTGTAAATGTTGTCGCGAATGTCCTGAGCGATCTTGAAGCCAAAGACGGCAGGGCAGAAGGGGCTCGTCAGGTGAAGATCCACGGTCACCTTGTTAGAGTTAATCTCAACTTTGTCCACCAGCTCAAGTTCCATGATGGAAACTCCGATTTCCGGATCGACAATCTTTGTCAACTCGTCAAAAATCCTCCTACGAGTCTGCTGGAGTTGTTCTTCCTGACTCATATGTACTACGGTAGAAATCAACGCAAACCATATTTAACTATTGCATAAATCCACGTGGCCGTGCACCCTCAGCAATTTTGGTTCTTATGCGGAGGAATTACGAGCATGTTGATGGAAAAGGGTCTGCAGGCCCTGTCATCGCACGAAAGGATGCATTGGGTGCGGTCGAGTTCAATGAACGTCTGACACTTGTGCAATCAGCTCTGGTGAATCTTTCGCGGGAATACCGCTCTCTCACGAGGGGAAAAACTTGAAGAATGTCATTAGCGACTTGTGATAGTTTTATTGTTTACCCAGCAGCATAGGCAAAGTTGTTGTTTTTGGCCATCTATCTCGATAGAGTTGAATACGACCGAGAGCTGAAGGGAAACTTATCAAAGTTGCTGTTGAGAAGAGAGAATTCGGTACAAACTACTCCCCGGCTGCATGACAGAGCAGAACAGTCTGGATGGTCGTGGGTTTACATCTTTACTGTATAATGTTAAAATAAAGCACCCACACTGCACACTTTTGCATGTATCGCTCCCGTCCCAAAGACAAGCTTGAGGACAACGTGCTTCGTTTCTTGTCTTCGATGGATCATGACCAGTCAATACTTTATTACGACATACTTGGGAGCGAGGCGCATTCTATAATGCTCCATGAAACGGGAAACATCAGTTTAGCCGAGCTGAAAAAAATTCTGTCCGCCCTCGAGGAGGCAAAGAAGACCCCTGCAAAGGTACAAACTCAAGGTTTTGAAGATATACACGAGGCACTCGAAGCATTCGTGATCAAGGTAGCGGGATCGGACGCAGGAGGCAAGATGCATACCGCCCGTTCAAGAAATGACCAAGTCGTTCTTGACATCAGGATGAAGATACGTGACGATATCAACGAGATCTGCACAGCCCTAATCAGCCTCATAGAGGGTCTTGTTGAACGGGCTAAAGAAACCAAACATGCGCCAATGCCGATGTACACTCACCTGCAACAGGCCCAGATAGGAACATTCTCGCATTTTATGCTATCATATGCCTACGCGCTTATGCGCGATATGGAACGCTTGTATCTTGTGTACCAGCGCATCAACCAGTCCCCACTTGGTGCTTGCGCAATAGGAGGCTCGAGCATCAAGATTGACAGAAAGAGGACTGCGATCCTGTTGGGCTTTGATAGCATTGTAAGGAACTCGATAGATGCTACCAGCTCTCGAGATTCTTTTCTTGAATATGCTTCAACACTAGCGATACTGACCAGCAACCTCGGCAGGATTGCCGATGATTTCATAATCTGGTCAACCACCGAATTTGGATACATCGAGCTTTCCGACCGTTATAGCTCTACTTCGAGCGCAATGCCGCAAAAGAAAAATCCAGACCCGCTGGAGCTCATCAGGGCGAAGGCCGCGATTGTTACAAGTAATCTGGTAGCCATGCTTGGAATCGTAAAGGCTCTCCCATCAGGATACAACCGTGACTTGCAGGATTTCAAGCCGCCGCTCCTGAATGCATCTGAAACCACTCTTGCAGCGATAAGAGTACTGGATGGGGTCGTGAGGACACTCAAGGTGAAAACGGACAGAATGTATCAGGCCGCAAGTACAAGCTACGCGATAGCCCTAGATATAGCAGAACAACTTGTAACAAAATACAAAATGCCATTCCGAAGCGCACATAAGATAGTTGGCGCTCTTGTGAATAGGGCGACAAGCAATGATAGGAATATTCCACTGGCGAATCTCCAACTTTCAGAAGTCGATTCGGTTCTGAAGGAACACAAGGCGACCATCAAGCCTGACGAGCTGTTAAAAATAGTCAAAGAAATGACTCCGGAAAAGTCCCTTGCAGCCCGGAAATCAACAGGTTCTCCAAACCCACAAGAACAAGAGGAGATGATAAGTTCTCTGATCCAAGGAATTTCAAACTATAAGGTGGGAATTGCAAAACGTTCCAAGATGGTTAGGGGCGCATTTGACGGTTTAGAAAAAACTGTCAAGAAGTACACGCGTTCATGACTGCTATCGTACTTTTTGTAGGTATTGGTGCGGAATTCGCATCTCTCAGCCCATTTCGTTGTGCTTGGAGCGAAAATGAGCGCCCCAAATCGCTGTTTTAGTTGCGATAAGGTTTATATCACATCCGAAACTAGGTAAGTGTCGCAATAAATGTCGCTAAAATCAGACGATCCAAACTATTATGCGCATCAATATAACTGGATGGGCGAAAACGGCCAGCAGAAAAGGATAAGGATACTTGACAGCACGCTAAGGGAGGGTGAGCAGCACCCAGGTGTATCCTTTACGATAAAGCAGAGAATCCAGATCGCGTGGATGCTCGACTCGTTTGGTGTTGATCAGATAGAGATAAGCCCGGTCGTTTCACCCGACCATGCAGAGGCCACGAAGACGATAATCAAGCAAGGACTTCGTGCCGACATCGTTGCACACACGAGGGCGATCAAGTCAGATGTGGACGTCGCCATGGACTGCGGTGCGACCTGGGTTGCGACCTACATGGGCGTTTCAGATATTCATCTTTCTGCCAAGCTAAAAATCACTCGTGAAGAAGCAAAGTCAAGAGCCCTCGAAGTGGCCGATTACATCAAGGCTCACGGGCTGAAGGCAAGGTTTACGATGGAGGATGCCAGCAGAACCGAGCCGGCGTTCCTGGTCGAGATGTGCAAGGAGATGAACAAGCGTGGCATCGAGAGAATAAGTATACCTGATACCGTAGGCATCATGCGTCCCCGCGGCATGTACAACTTGGTCAAGATGGTACACGACAACATTGACACTTCCAAGACGTCGCTTGACGTACACTGCCATAACGACGTAGGGCTTGCACTGGCAAATGCCCTAGCAGGATGCGAAGCGGGGGCGGACCAGATCCATACAACCATCGATGGTCTTGGTGAACGGACAGGCATCCCGAGTCTCGCAGAAACCGCAGTCGCGCTCACATTAATTTACAGGTCAAACAACGACCTACGGCTCCATATGCTCAAGGACCTCTCGAAAACGATCTCTGACTATGTTGGGCTGCCAGTACCCGAATCAAAGCCCATCGTGGGCGACAGCGCATACAAGCACAAGGCAGGCACCCACTTGGCAGCAATACTGCGGAACCCTGCCGCATACGAGATAATCGAACCAAAGGTAGTGGGCAACAGGCGTAAGATAGTATTCGGCGAGCTTGCAGGCAAGAATGGAGCGGCATACCTGTTGTCATTGCTTGGTTTGGATACTGGCAAGGACGGAGCTGAGGCTTTGGCTCGGGGTCTGAAGGAGCTCCGCATGGGGGACATACTT